>JAMCXP010000005.1 GCA_023474775.1 Candidatus Martarchaeota archaeon | reverse complement strand
GATAGTGGCTGACTTGCTTGAGAAGAAGATTTTGAAAAGCAAGATTCCAATACAGAGCATTATTCTGTCTCCTAATCTTAAGGGTTACGTGATGATTGAAGGGGATGATTTTTCCATAAGGCAGGCTGCTAATGGTATTCCGCAGATTAAAGGGGTTTTGAGGAAGGAGATAAGCATTGAGGAGTTAAGATCTTTGATTGAAAGCAAGCCGCAGAAAGTGGATTTGCAGAAAGGTAGTATGGTTGAAATCACTTCAGGTCCTTTTAAGGGAGAGAAGGCGAAGGTTATGAAGTTCGATAAGGATGATGTTGTCGTGGAACTGGTTGACGTTGCGGTTCCAATTCCAGTTACTATTAAAAGCAGTACGATTAAGTTGATTTGAATAAGGTGTTTGAGAAATGAAGACTATTAATGTTATGGTTGAAGGAGGAAAAGCTTCGCTTGCCCCACCGCTTGGGCCTGCTTTGGGACCTTTGGGTTTGGATTCCAACGCGGTTGTAAAGGCGATTAACGACAAGACAAAGGCTTTTTCAGGCATGCAAGTGCCTGTTAATATTTTGATAGAGGGGAAGAGTTTTGAAATTGAAGTTGGAACCCCGCCGACGGCTAGCTTGATTAAGAACGAGCTTGGGTTGAAAGAGCCTGTGAAGGAGGAAGCAGGGGTCAAAGGAAAGAAAACCATTGGCAATCTCACAATTCAGCAGGTTAAGAAAATAGCTGAAATGAAAATGGATTCAATGCTTTCCAAGACTCTTGAAAGCTCTGAAAGGCAAGTTATTGGAACCTGTGTTAGTCTTGGCGTTACGATTGAGGGAAAATCAGCAAAGGATTTCATGAAGGATTTGAAGGAGGGAAAGGCAAGTCTTGGATGAATTCAACCAAAAGCTAATATTTATTAATTTAAATCGTTAAATTTAAATTCAATGGAAAAGCGGTATAAACCTCGTTTAACTCAAGAAGAGTCAGAGCAGTTGAGAAGCGATATTTTAAAGAATTTATTCAAAGTTGATAAGGCTAAATTGATTTCAGATTTAAGCAAGAAATACAATATTCATCCTACTAAAGTGATTCCGTACATAAAAGGAGTTAGCTACTCTATTGAAGAGGATAATAAAGATAAGGCTTCTGATAAAAAGTTTTGGGAGAAAAGAAAAAACTATGATCGGACTGTTTAATAAAAATTAGCTTCTGGATTTTTTTTAAGTGTTTTGTTTTAGAGCCAGAAGTCTGTTTTAGCCAGGAATTTTTCTATTTCCTTTTCTTTTTTTTCAGTTATTTTAGCTTCTGAAATGTTTTTTCTCAGGAACGAGCCGACTCCGCTTGTTTTTAGTTGTTTTTTAATCAGGTCTGCCGCTTTTTCAATTTTTCTTTCTTCAAATATCACTATTTTATCTTCTTCAATATATTTTCTGAATGGTTTGTGTTTTGAAATGAATTTTTTGACTTCATTCCATTTTCCTGCTGGAGGTCCTGTTATTTTTCTGAAGTTTTTTGTTTGAAGTTCGTTTAAAATGAATACTATAAAAGCGTTTTCGTCGTCGTAGAAGCTGTCTGAGTCTAGTATTTGAAAGTCCTTTTCAAGCTGGTTTTTGAGGAATTTTTCAGTTTTTTTTAGTTGGGGGTGCAGAATGTCTTCGACAACGTCGGGTTTTTTGAATTTTATTGTAATTGTATTAAGGTTTGCTTTTTGTTTTTTTATGTTTTTTGTTTTTTCGAAGAATTGGAGCGAGGGGTTTTCAAGAAACGCGTTTGCAAGAGTTATTATTTTGTAAAGGCTTGTTTTGGTTACTGATGCTCCGGCGTTTCTGTTGAAGTCTATGGCGTCAACAAGAATGAATTGGGATTCGAATTTTCTTATTGCTTCTTCTTTTTGGTAGTGTTTTTCAAGGTCTATTATGACTGGAGGGCTCCAATCCTTAGCGTTTTCAAGCAGGTTTTCAAGGCTTCTGTAATTTAGGATTAGTTGCTCACACACCAAACCTGAAAAGCCTCCTATTTCTGATTCGGCTCCGTAAATTCCAGCTGTTTTTAGGAGTTTTTTCAATACTTTTACGTCTCTTCTCTGCTTTGCTGTAAGCTTTTCCTGGAGGTATTTCATGTGAAGAGGTGTTCTGTCTACGGCGCTTTTGATTTTTTCTCCTTTTATCACTTCAAAGCAGGGTATTACTTCCACTTCAAATCCTTCCACTTTGCTTTTAAAGTAAGGGTGTTCAGCGTAGTGCATAATCCACTTTCCTTTTGGAAGCGCTTTTCTTGTTTTTTCAACTATTTCGTTGAGCTCGTTGTTTTTTTTGAAAATCACGAATAAGTCTAAATCCCTATCTCCTTTTAACCCAGTGTCTCTTGCAGAGCTTCCAACTAGAAGCACTTTAGCTTCAACCCTTTTTTGAATGTAGTCTATTATGCTTTTGGCTATTCTCTCCTGCTCTTTTTTTTCATTTTCGTCAGGGTTTATTCTTCTGCCTATTTTTTCAAATATTTCTTCGATTTTCATTTTAATTAATTGGTTTTTGAAATCCCTTGCTTTTAAGCAGGTGGATGAAAACCCATAAAAAAATCCCTGAAAGAGATTATTATAATTTACGCCTGAAATGCTGGAAGTTAATGGGGTGCGAAGGTTTAAATACTCTTTTTGAATTGATTGTTTGATTCAGTTTAAAGCGCTGGTTAAGAAGCTAGCTTTTAAAATCTGTTTTTGGGTAATGAGTTTAAGGAAAGCATTGCTTCATTGAAATTATTTGATTGAATTTTAAAGCTTGGTTTAAATTAAGAGATAACTATTTAAATGATTGCGTGGCTAATTTAAATCACTTATTAAAACCTATGAATTAAAAACGAGGTGTTTTAAAGAAATGAAAGCATTTGTAAAGTTTGAGGTCTCTCCAGAGACTGAATCGAAGATTTTGGAGATTATTGAAAGTGCGACCGCTGCAAAAGGAGTAAGAAAGGGAATGAATGAGACTACTAAAGCCATTGAGAGGGGAGTGGCTAAACTAGTGGTTATGGCTGAGAATGTGGAGCCTGAGGAGATTCTGGTTCACGTTCCAGTTCTTTGTGAGGAGAAGGTTATTCCATACGCTTATGTTAAGGACAAGCTCGCGCTTGGAAAAGCTGCGGGTTTGACGGTTCCAACTTCTTCAATAGCCATTGTTGATGCTGGAGTTAAGGCGAGCCTTCTTAAAGAAGTGGTTAGCAACCTTCCAACAGTTGAAAAAGCGGTTGAAAAACAAGAAAAAAAGCCTGAGGCTGTTAAGGAGAAAAAACCAAAGAAGGAAACGAAGAAGAAGGAAGTGAAAGAACCGGCTAAAGAGAAAGTCGGTGAAGAGCAAAAGGAGTAAACAAAAGTGGTTTGAAAAATGGATGAAGGTTTTTTGGCTGAAATCGTGGATATTATTGGCAGGACCGGAGTGTTCGGAGAGGTTAATCAGGTAATGTGCAGGGTTCTTGAAGGCAAGGATAAGGGTAGAGTTATAAGAAGAAATGTAAGAGGACCTATTAAAAAAGGGGATTTGATTCTTCTTCTTGAAACCGAGCGTGAGGCTAAGCCTTTAAGATCAAAGAAAAGATGATTGTTGAAATGGAATGCAGTTTTTGTGGAGTGGAAGTAACACCTGGGAAGGGTTTGAAGTTTTTTAAGAAGGACGGTTCGATGCTTGTTTTCTGCAGCAGGAAGTGCGAAAGAAACTTTGAGATGGGAAGGAAGCCTTCAAAGTTCAAATGGACGAGGAGTAAATGAAAGATTTCAATGCTAAGAAAGTACAGGAAAAGTGGAGCAAGCTTTGGGTTGAAAATAATACTTATTCTTTTAAAAATGATGGAAAGCCTGTTTTTTCAATTGACTCTCCACCTCCGTTCACTTCAGGCGACTTACATTTCGGGCATGTTTTAAGCTATTCTTTGTTTGATTTCGCCGCTAGGTTTAAAAGGATGAATGGGTTTGATGTTTTTTTCCCTCAGGGTTGGGATTGTCAGGGATTTCCAACTGAGTTGACTGTTGAAAAAAAGTTCGGAAGGCTGCCTAAAAAGGAGTTTAAAGAAAAGTGCGTTCAAACGACTCTTGAGAATATAAAGAGAATGAAGAGTCAGATGCAGTTCATGGGGTTTTCTTCAGACCCTGCGCTTGAATACAAGACTATTGATGACGATTATCACAGGAAGGTTCAACTTTCTGTTTTGAAAATGTTTGACTTGGGCTTGGTTTACAAGGCCGAACACCCTGTGCTGTTTTGCACCAATTGCAAGAGCGCTATAGCTAAGGCTGAAACCGAAGTGGTTGAGAGAAAGTCAAAGCTTTTTTATTTAAAATTTAATGTTGAGGGAGAGGTTTTGTTGGTTGCCACTTCCAGGCCCGAGCTTTTACATGCTTGCGTGGCTGTTTTTGTCAATCCTGCTGATGATAGGTACAAGAAGTTTGTTTCAAAAAAGGCTTTGACTCCTTTCGGGGTTGAAGTTCCAGTTATAGCCGATGTTGATGCCGACTCTGCTTTTGGAAGCGGCGCTGTGATGGTCTGTACTTTCGGGGATGAGTCTGACGTTGCGTGGGTTTACAGGCACAAGCTTCCTGTTATAAATGCTTTGACTGAAAAAGGGTTTCTTTCCAACGCCGGCAAGTATGATGGGCTTAACATAACTCAAGCAAGGGAAAAAGTAATAGAAGATTTGACCGAGAAGGGCCTTGTGGAGAGGGTTGAAGAGATAACTCAGAATGTTAAGGTGCATGATAGGTGCGGAAGGGTGGTTGAGTTGATTTCAACCCTTCAGTGGTTCATTAAAATTAAGGAGTTTAAGAAACAGGTTGAGGGTTGGGCTAGGGAGATTAGATGGTATCCTGAGTTCACGCTTCAATACCTGCTTGATTGGAATAATTTTGTGGATTACGATTGGGTGATTTCAAGACAGAGGGTTTACGGAACTCCTATTCCTTTCTGGGTTTGCGAGAAGTGTGGGGTTTTGAAGCCTGCTAAAGAAGAGGATTTGCCGGTGGATGAGAATTCAAAGCCGCCTGGGAAGTGCGAGTGCGGCGGTGATTTCAAGCTTGAGGATAGTGTTTTGGACGTGTGGGTGGATTCAAGCGTGAGCGCGCTTATAATTTCAGGCTGGCCTGATAACAAAAAACTTTTTGAAAAGGTTTATCCTTGCACGCTAAGGCCTCAGGGCACTGAGATTATCAGAACCTGGGGTTTTTACTCTATATTAAGGTGCGGAGTGCTTACTGGAAAGACTCCCTTTTCTGATATTATAATAAACGGTACGGTTTTAGGGTCTGATGGAAAAAAGATGAGCAAGAGCACCAAGAATTATGAGGATCCTGAGAAGGTTTTCAGCATTTACTCATCCGACGCCATAAGACAGTGGGCTGCTTTGAGTGGAATACTTGCTAAGGATAGGCCTTTCAATTACAAGGACATTGACTATGGAGAGAGTTTTCTGAAAAAATTGTGGAACGCGTTCAAGTTCGTGGAAAGCGCTGAAAAGAAAGCCAAGGAGTCTGATGATTACAGTTTAACTGACAGGTGGGTGTTAAGCAGGCTTAATCGGCTGGTTAAAAAAACCACTGTTGATTTTAACAATTATGATTTTTATTCTGCGATAACCGGAGTTCAAAGCTTTTTCTGGCATGAGTTCTGCGATTTGTATTTGGAGGACGTGAAGTGGAGGGTTTACTCTGGAAGCGGCGGGGCTGCGGTTAAAACGCTTAAAACTGTTTTATTGACTTCATTGAAGCTTCTAGCTCCTTTCATTCCCTACACTGCTGAGGAGGTTTACTCGAATTTTGAAACTTATTCAATTCACCTGTCGGAATGGCCTGTTTCAAGGGAAGAGTTTATAAATGATGAAGTGGAGAATATTGTAAACGTTTTTCATGAAATCGTTTCAAGGGTTAGGAAGTTTAAGTCAGAAAAAAGCCTGCCTTTGGGCGGAGAGATTCAATTCGCTGAAATAACTGTTTCAGAGGAGTTGCTGAAGCCTTTGTCAGAGGTTTCGGACGATTTGAAGGGCGTTTGCAGGGTTAAAGTTTTAAGCCTTAAAGGCGGGAAAGAATTAAAAGTTGATTGTCAAGCGTGATGTAAATTATGGCGAGAATGCACACTGGAAAAAAAGGAAAAAGTTCAAGCCAATAAAATCAACTATGTTCTAGGCTCTCCAAGCCAAATCCCAGCCTTGTTCGGATGGAGCATAGGCGCCCCAGCAGCGTTCCTGTCAGAAGATATTATAGGCGCTTTGCTTGAACCAATAGCAGCGTTCCTATTCTGGATTGGAATCGCTATAATAGCACTCATGATATACCAGTCTGGAAAAGTAGTCTTCCCCATTGAAGAATCAGAAATATCAGAACACCACAGAAAATTAATACAACAAGCTGTTAAAGCAGTAAAGAAAAAATAAACCCAGACAAAAAAAAGTTTATCCTCCAGCTTAAACTATAAAAACAAATTAGAAAACAATTTATAAAAAATCAGACTGGAATGGTCTCTTCTTCCTTGGGCCGGGTTTTCTCTTCACTTGAATTCAAGTCCATGCTTTTGGCTTCCTCAACGCTTTCCACGTCGAAAACCTCCTTTAAAGATGTTTTGTAAACATCCACTCTTTTTATTGGAAGTATTTTTTTAAGGGATGAGCTCAAATCATTCGAAACGCTGCCATTGAAAACATTGGAAATAAATGTATTGAAATCCTCCTTTGGAATTCTCTCCTTCAAAAGCGAAATCGCCTTATTTCTTATACCTGTCTTCTGTCTTCCGCTTCCCTTGACAGAAGTCACAATTATCACCTTGACAGTAAACTCCACCCCGTCCTTTGACTTCGCGTCAACTACCACTCTAAGCGCGTCCCTGCCTCTTCTCACCAGAGTGGAAAGGTAATCGCTTGAAATTGAATGACCAATGAATTTTGTAAAAGCCTTGCTCCCCTTAATCTCTTCAACCCTTAATTTAACGTTGATGAATGAGTGGCTTATATCCTTTGTAATCTCCTTTAAAGGAAGAATTATAATCCTGTTTTTAAGATGACTCTCGTCGGTTGTAGGTGTTTTAGAAAGCTCAACCTCCTTGAAAAATTTAGGAGCAACTATAGAATACCATGTTTTAAGCTTCCAACTATCGACCAATTTTGCCATATTTTTACTTCACCAGCAAAGCCGCTTTTTCAGGCTCGTACTTCCAATCACTAGGAAGCTTCCTCCCTCTGTAATACTTAACAGACCTTAAAATCTTAGATTCCACCCTCTTCAGAGAATTAGTGTTTGAAAGATCCTTCTTGTTGTTCTTTAGATGATTTCTCAATCTAACCGCCCTCTTAATCAATTGAACC
>JAMCXP010000050.1 GCA_023474775.1 Candidatus Martarchaeota archaeon | reverse complement strand
TCTTTTTTTCTAGAATTTTTCTAATATCTTCTGCGCTTTTTGATTTTTAATTTGTTCTCTTATTGATTCTGAAATCGGAGTTAGTATATATCCCTCATTCATGCTTCCAAGAACCTCGCATTTTTCAGGGTTTGCCCAATTATAATACGCGATGTATGCACAGAAGACCGCGTCAAGCCTATCTTCATAGTCTTTTAGTTTTTGCGCTTTAAGTTTTCTAACATTTGTTTTTAGAATATCGCCAAGTTCAAGAGGGGTATTTGATTTTTTCAAGCCCTTCATTAGCGACTGGTATTTTTCAAAAGCGCTCCATCTTGACTCGTAGTCTCTTTTTGGTTTTGCTTTGTACGGTATGATTTTGTTTAATTTGAATAAGACCACCATTGACGGGTGAGGGTAGACTTCGAAAAATTTTCTAGACTCTTCAAATCTTTTTATGTATGGATCTTGCTTGAACCCTTCCTTTTCAAGAAGCTTGGATATTTCCTCCCCTCTTATTTTGCCAGACCACTGGCTAAGCCTTTTTCTGTTAGACGGGTGGGCTCCGGCGTTGTACTTTCTGAATAAACTTCCCACAATCTCTTCAGCTTTTCTTCGTCCGCTCTCGTTTGGAACTATGAGCGGCGCGTCTATGGCTATGAAAGAATTGCCGTTTTTAGTTTTTTCCTTCACGTATTCTATTATATCCTTGTCAGAGAACGTCAGGTCAGCGCTTAATAGTTTTGATTTTATTTTGTTTCCTTCTATGACTGCTATTCCCGAACCGTTTTTTGTTGACCACGCCAGGTCTATTCCTATGAAGAGCATGAAGGTTGAATTGATTTTTAGCTATTTTAAACTTTCTTTTGATTTTTCACAACATAGATATTGTTATGTAGAAGAGCATTATCATGGTGAGTGAAACAAGCGCGGTTATTGTTTTTTTTGTCCGGTTTTTGTTTTTGCTTGACTCTTCCACAGACCAGCCGAATATCAGGAAATTATAAAAAGGTATTATGCTGAAAAGAAGGCTGCTGAAAAGCTGGGTGTGAATGATAAGGGGGATCAGCCATATCGTTATCAGCCCGGCTGGAAGCGATATCAACAGCAGGCTGAGCATCATTGAAATTCCGGACGTGCTTATAATATTTTTAATCTTGTTTTCAGCTCCAAGCGCTTTCGCTGCAACCGCTGTTATTATTATCGTCGTGGTCAGCAGCGTTAAAGTGGCTGCAAATTGGATTGCAGTCTGAGCTAATGGCTGGCTGGTGGTTGGAATGCTAAGTATCGCCGAGCTTAATGCAACCGCTGTTATTATTTTCGCCAGGTTGAATGTCCTTGACATTACATCCAACTGTTTTTTGCTGAAAATTACTATTTCTATGAATTTTATTTTCATGTTTGAATCACATGTATTGTTATCGGCTTTTCCTTTCCCTTGACTGTTTCCTGCCTTTTGATTGCCTTTGCCTTTGTTTTGATTTTTTTGAATGTTGAATCGGTTATTGCTATTTCACCCGCCTTGGCTAAACCCTGTATTCTTGAAGCGGTGTTGACCGCGTCTCCTATCGCGGTGTAGTCCATCACTTTCGAGCTTCCGATGTTTCCTATAACTGCGTCTCCTGTGTTTATTCCTATACCCACACTCAGGTTTTTCTTTTTGAATTCTTTTTGCATTTCTATCGCCGTTTGAACTGCGTTGTCTGCGTGGCTCTCGCTTTTAATCGGCGCGTTAAAAATGGCCATAACAGCGTCTCCTATGAACTTGTCCACGGTTCCATCATGCTTTTGTATTATCCTCGTTGCTATGTTGAAATACTCGTTGAGCATTTTTACCACTTTTTCAGGAGGGGTTTTTTCTGACAGCGATGTGAACCCCCTAACGTCGGAAAATAAAATGGTAATCTCTTGTCTTTCCCCTCCCAGCTTGAGCTTTTTCTGCTTTATTATTTTCTTGATGATATTGGGGTTGACGTATTTTTCAAACATTCCCTTGATTTTGTTTTTCTCCTCCTGTTCCTTTCTTCTCTTTTCCTCTATTTTATCGTACGCCATGAATAAGATAAGAGGTATGAATGTTATGATCATCGAGTATTTTTGAAACAAATCGTTGATGCTTCCACCATAAAACGCAAACCAAAGCTGTGTTGAAAAAAGCAGAAGAAAAGCCAGTATGGCAAGTTGGGTTGAGCTTCTTGTTTTACTGTAGCTTTCAGCGGTTTTCATCAAAAAGTAGAGAGAGTAGGTAAGCAAAAACAGGTAGATATAAGTTTCAATAATTATTGCCAATCATTTCACGCCTTTCTTACGTGTTAAAAAGTATGCAGTTCCCATCCCACCGATTGCTATTATAGTGATAACGCTCCAAAAGCTTGTTCCAAGCGAGAGTCCAGAGTTTTGATTGGAAGGATTTGAAGAAGACGCTGATTGGGGGTTGTTTGAAGGATTTGGAGTGGTTATAACATTTACCATATAAGCAGCGAAAACGCTCAAGCCTGTTGTGGTGAACGTTAGAATATAGTAATCTCCCTCGTCTTGAAGAGTGTAGTTTAATAATTCCAAGCTTCCGTTGTGATTCCTGAATATTTCAATGTTGCTTGTGTTTATGTAGCTTCCATCAAGCGATTGTTTTGAGAAGTTTATCGAGAAAGTGGCGTTTTGTATGTTATCGTCGCTTAGGTTTTGGTCTATTTTTATTATGAGCAGAGGCTGAGATAAATTCAAATTTTTTGGAAGCAGTTTTTCAAACCCCGTGTCGTTCGTCTGGTTCTCCCTTGAAATGTTGAAGTAAAACCCTGTCATATTTTTTTTCAGCAGTATATTCAAGTCAACAAAAGCCACTATTGTTGAATTATGAAATCTTCCCTTGAATCCTTTTATTTTAAGAATACTGCCGTTAAGAACAGCAGTCTCGTTGTTTAACTGCATGATTTGATTTGACGAGTTGAACTGCATTGAAAAATTCTCAATTTCAAGCGATTCGAACAGCAGTTTGAGTTTTTCAATGAATAATTCTATTTTCAGGGAATTTTGCTCTGCTATTACCGCTTCAAGAGTTTGATTTACCTGCCCGACGTTGATTGGATGGATTCTTTCTATTTTATTCACGTAAAAACTTGTTATTTCAGTTGTCTCATTTGAGATGAAACTCCATGTTTGATTTTTTTGAACTTCATAATCTAATTTTAGTCTGTTTTCAGCGTTTTCCACCGTGGTGTTTATGGTTATAAGGTTTTGGGCGCATGAAACCGCGTCAGGCGTTTTAGCCAGAACCTCTCCAGCTGCTGAACGCAATTCATCCGCGGTTTGGTTATCAAGGCTTTGTATTTGAGAGTTGAATTGAACGCCGCTGCTTATGAGCTGCTGAAAACTCTGGTTTTCGAATGAATTGTTTTTGATTTGAGCAATTATATTGCTTAAAGGGTGGAGAGCATATCTGCAGTTCTGGCTTTGATTGTAAAACGCCTCGTCGATTGCTTCAAGTGCGTTTTGAATTTCAATCTGCTCGCTTTGAAGTGTGGTTGCGGTAAAATCCTTTGTTTTTACTGGGTTGTACTGGTAAAACTCTTCCATCAGGTTGATAATGCCCTGACTTTGAATTTGCCCTGTTGATGTAAAATTAACCGCTATTGGAATTGATATTGTAGGATATGCTAAAATGGGATTTAAGATAGGGTTTGTTTGATTTAAAGGTTGAGTGTTGTTTGATGTGCTGTTCGAAGTAGCGTTTAGAGTGGTGTTAATCAAGGGATTTATTGTCGTGGTTAAAAGGGATGCGCCTACTAAAATAGAAAAGGATAACAATAATATAATTGAAATTTTATTCATTTTTCATTATTAAGAAGCAATTGTTTTTAATTCCATCAGTTGCTTAATTTTTTTCCCAAGCATTGACAAGCGTTTGGTTTTAAACTTGTAATCATCAAGTCAGATTTAAATTGGTGCTGTTAAATGTTTGATTCAACTCTGCGGTTATATTGTTAATCTGGCCGATTGTATTGTTAATCTCCTGAGTTATGTTGTTGATATCGCTTACCACCTGAGCCTGGCTTGTTGTTAAATTATTCTGGCTTGCAATCGCCTGCACAGCCTGGCTTTGAGTTGAAGAGCTTGTAGAATTTGAATTGAGGTAAAGAAAAGCCACTATAACAATTAAAATGATTATTATTACGCCTGCTATAACAGAATTTTTCATTGATTTAACACCTTTTTAAAAAAAGGGCGGGAAGGTTTTTAAGCCTTCCCTTAAACCGCCTTGGTTTTTTTTCAGCTTGTTTCATTGACTGTCTCATTGCTTGTTTGATTGTGGTTTTGTGTTTCGTTTATGCTTTCGTTGTTTGTTTCATTGACGCTGCCTGTTTGATTGTGGTTTTGTGTTTCGTTTATGCTTTCGTTCTCCTGCGCAGACACGTTTTCATGGTTGTTTGCTGTTTCAGCTTCCATGTTCGCGTGTTCAGGTGGCATGTGATTTACAGTGCTTATCATGTCATCCCTGAAGTTCAAAAGCATGTCCCTAAGCCTGAACATCAAGTGCGCGGCTTCAGAAACGTGCTCGCCCCTGATCGTGCTGTTTGTCTCGTTCAACTGCAATTGTATTTGATTGAACTCCTGCTGTAGAACGGTCACGTTCACTCCCTGTGATTTAAGCTGGCTTATAATGCCCTGAATCCTGTTCATCAAGCCTCCGGCCACTTCAATCGTGTTTTGTATCTTGTTTTGCTGGTAGGTCCTAACTTCTTCGTTTACGGCGTCCCTGGTTTTTACGAATTCTTCAACCAATTGATTGGTGTAATTTCTTATTTCTGTTAAATTGCCTGTTTGAATCGAAGCGTTGAGATTCTGTTCTATTTGAGCGATGTTTGAAATCGACTCGTTCAAGCCTGTTACATTCATGCCTTGACTTTCAAGTCTTGCTTCAATATTTTGAAGCCTTTCAAGCGCGTTTTGAAGCCCTCTATCGACAAGCGTTGACATTCTTTCACGCTCTGAACTGCTTAAAATCATGTTATCGCCTCCAACATTAGCATTTGCATTAGCTTCAAGCGTTGGAAATGCTATCTCCGAACTGTTAACGCTCGCATTGCCTGTCATGCCCCCATTATAAATTCCCGTGTTGTTCCTCATCCCTCCAACGCCTACCGTAGCATTAGCTCCAAGCATTGGAAATGCTATAACGCTGGCAGGAAGAATGAAAAGCAAAGCCAGTAAAACTTTATTCATACCTTCATCACCTTTTTACTTTTTTTTAAAAAAAACATTCAATTTTAAAAAATTTTCAAAAACAAAAAATTTTCAAAATTTTAATTTTTTCAATTTTTTTTAAAACTTTAAGTTTTCTTAGAGTTTTAGTTATTTATAAACACTCTTAATCCAAAGCTTTGCCTTAAACTTTACAATGCTTTATTTAAACTTTTTAAGCTTTATAAAAACTTTTTTAGCTTTTTAAAGCTTGATTCTTTTTATAAAACAATAAAATAAGGGTTTTAAAGCGTTTTTACTTTTTTTTCTTATTTTCTTGCCGTTTCAACCTTTTTTTCTTCAATATCCAGCCTTTTTACAATCCTGCCTATTTTTTCCATGTTTCTTATTGTTGAAGAATAATAAGTGTTTTTGCTAGGATCATATTCTTTCTTGTAATAATTGCTTATGCCGACATTGTATGCCTTCAGAACCTGCTTTAACCGCCACCACTGCGGCTGCCTGTCGAAAAACTCTCTTTCTTTTTTCATTTTTTCAGCCCTTTCAGGAGTGTCCTTGTATAGATTGTTTTTAAGCCAGTTTATGTAAGTCAAACCGGCCTTTATGTTAAGAATTGGGTTTGTTTCATACTCCTTGACAGGAAGAGGCTTTATCACTCCACTATCTATCATGTCCTTTATTGTCTGTGGTTGAAGGCCCATCAAGCCAAAAGCAGAAGCGCTGCTCTCAGCCCTTGGATTGTAGGAACTTTCTGTTTGGATAATGGCGTGAACAAGCAGAGGCGGGACATTATACTCATGCGATATTTTTCTTACAATATTCCTGTACCTTAAAAAATTTCTCTCCAAAACAATCTCGCTGACTTTCTGCTGCATTGACTGCAAGCCTGGCTGGATCTTTATCCTTACAGGAGGCTTCAACTCGTTTGAAGTTTCAATGCTGGCTACCACTTGAGGGTGGTTTAAATAAACATTTTTTATTTTATTAAAACCACTTGCTTCAACCGCTGAAACCGACGGTTTTTTGACGAAATTCTCCAAGGCTTCGGCTTTAGAAGATTCCTTGACATTTGCGGGAACCATAATGGAAAAGGCGAGCAGAGCGGTTGAAAGAATTTTTTTTATTTTTTGAGGGGAGCGCCTCTCTCTTCCCATTGTAACAACCTGCCTTTCAAGATAATTCTGAATAGACGTCTCCGCGGTTTTTATTTTATTTCTTTCAAACAGCTCCATCATCTTTAACAAGGATTGTTAATATTTTTAATGATGTTGGCTTGTGAAATTCCGCTGCCTTTAGGCAGTCGGATGAAACAACGCCGGAAACGCTGGAAATGGGGGGTGTGAAGGTTTAAATACTCGTTTGGAATGGATTGTTTGATGAAAAGAAGTTTCAAGTATAGGTGCTACCCGTCTGTTAAGCAGGAGAAGAAGATTGGAGTGCAGTTGTTTCTTGCTAAAACTCTTTATAATTATCTTTTGGATGAGAGTAAAAAAAGTTATAAGGAAACTGGTAAAACGCTTTCTAAGAACGAGTTGGAAAAGTTGATTGTAAAAGTTAAAAGCGAGCAGCCAATTTATAGGAAAGTTCATAGTCAGGTTTTGCAGAACGTTTCAGACAGGTTGTCAAAAGCATATAAAAACTTTTTCAGGAGGTGCGGGGAGAAGAAGGCTGGAAGCGGGGTGAAGGTTGGTTATCCTCGTTTTAAGAGTTTTGTTTCAAGTTTGACTTACCCTCAGGAGGGTGTTGGCTTTGAATTGTTGGAAAAAAAGGTTTGGCTTTTCTAAGATTGGGGGTTTGAAAATAATTAAGGATAGAGAGTTGGAGGGAAGGGCTAAAACTCTTACTTTGAAGAGGGTGAAGAGTGGTGGTTGGTTTGCGTGTGTTTCGGTTGAGATTGCCGACAAGCCTTTCAAACCGAACAAAAAGCCGGTGGTTGGGGTTGATTTGGGTTTGAGGGAGCTTGCTGTTTTGTCTGATGGCGTTGTTATCGGGAATCCTCTTATTAAGAAAAGTTTGGAGAGGAAAGAGGTTAAACTTCATAAAAGGTTATCTAGAAAAAAAGTTGGGAGTAAGAATAGGAGGAAAGCTAAGGTTAAACTTTCAAGGTTTTCTGAGAAAATGACGAACAGAAATAATGATTTTCTTCACAAGCTTTCTCATTCACTGGTTAGTGATTATGGTTTGATAGCGTACGAGGGTTTGGCGATAAACAATATGGTAAGGAATC
>JAMCXP010000048.1 GCA_023474775.1 Candidatus Martarchaeota archaeon | reverse complement strand
GTAGGAGCGGTAATCCACTCAAAGCATTTTAGTTTCAGGGTTGAAAGGCGAACGCCCGTAGCGGTTGTTTTGGACAGGCAGAAGCTTGATGAAGAAGTCATAAAAGAAGGAGTTGAAAGCGGGGCTGAGTTGAAGCTTAAAACAAGGCTGGAGGGAATAAAAAAAAACAAAGCGGAAACAAGCAGGGGGCGTTTGGACTTTGATTATTTGATAGGAGCCGACGGGGTTTCATCCACAACCGCTTCAATTCTCAAGCTTCCTGAAATAAAAAGAAAGGTTTTATGCTACGAAGCCGAGTTTAAGGGAAAAAACGAGGAAAAACTTGTTGATGTTTATCTTGATAGCGAGCAATTCCCAGGGTTTTACGGGTGGATTGTCCCGGCGGGAGCTGAAACAAAAACAGGTTTTGGAACCACTGAAATAAAAAAAATAAAAGAGATTAGAAAAAAATTTCTGCAGAGAAGCGAGATCAGAAAGTTCAAAAAATTGAATAGGGATTTTCACGCTTTCATACCAATGAAGAGAGAAGCATTATACAAAAAAAACAACGTTCTTTTAGTAGGCGACGCTGCAGGCCAGGTGAAATCAACCACAGGCGGGGGGATTGTTTTTGGCGGCTTGGGCGCGATGACAGCAGTTAAAAAACTCGATTATTATGAGAAGGAATGGAGAAAGCAGAAAACCCTTAAAAGGCATTTGCTTATAAGAAGTATTGCCGACAAGCTTGGCAATAATCTTCTTGACTCGGCTGTTTTTTCAGCCGGGTTTGGATTTAATAAAATTCTTGAAGCGTTTGGGGATATGGATTTCATATTCAAGCAATAAATTTATTTCCCGAATCTTCGTTCAGTAGAGTCGAAGAATTCAACCGCTTTGTTAAAGTCTTTTTTTTCAAACTCAGGCCACAGTTTACTTGAAAAATACAATTCGCTGTAAACCGCCTGCCATGGCATGAACCCGCTAAGTCTTGAAACACTGCCTGTTCTTATGACAAGATCGGGCGAGGCATGAGTGTATAGGTAGTTCGAAAAAGTATTTTCATCAACTTCATTTATGGTTATTTTATTTTCAAGGACATCGGCAGCAATTTTTTTTGAAGCGGTTATTAACTCCTCCCTCCCGCTGTAGGCTAATCCAATTCCTAAATTATAAGATGAACAATCTCTTGTTTGACTTTCTATCTTATCTATTCTGGACAGGACATTCTGCGGCAATACGATCCTATTTCCGAAGAAGCTTACCTTGCAGTTCAAGTCAACAAAGGTTTTATCGCTCAAAGCCTTGTCAATGTATTTTTTCATCAGGGTGAAAAGCACTGATAATTCTACTTTGGATCTTTTTGAGAAGTTTTCGAAAGACAAAGCCCAGAAGTAAACCTCCTTTACGTTTTTTTCAGAAGCCCACCTTACAACGTTTTTTACTTTATCAAAACCCTTCATGTAAGCTTCGCTGAAATCCATGCCGTATTTTTTAGCGAATCTTCTGTTTCCGTCTGGAATGACTCCAACACTGTTAAGCAATTCTTCAAAACACCTTTTTTTAAGTGATAATATTAAAAAGCCAAATGTTTTTAAATTATCTGTTGATTGAAATGATTGGAACGGGAAAAAAAATACTTTGGAAGGAGCATGACGAGGCGAGAAGCTTTGGTGAAAAGCTTATGGGAATAATGTTCAAAAAAAAACTTAAAAAGCCAATGCTGTTCTTCTTTTCAAGAAAAGCAAGCCTTGAAAACTCAATACATTCTCTTTTCTGCTTTGTCACTTTCGACGCAGTATTTCTTGACGAGAAGAAAAAAATAGTTCAGACAAAAACAGTGAAACCTTTCACTTTAAATGTAACGCCTAAACCCTCTCTTTATCTTATAGAAGCGCCCGAGGGAAGCATTGAAAAATTCAAGCTGAAAGAAGGAGATAAAGTCTGGTGGAAGCCTTAAAAGCTAGCTTGAGTTTGAAGTTAAATTCTGAGAGGTTTTATTCAAAATAGAAGAATTAGATTCGGGAATAGAAGAGTTAGACGAATTCAAAGAAGATGAAGAATTTAATGGAAGGTTAGACAAGCTGTTTGAAGCGTTTGAGCTTGATGAAGATATTGAATTAGCATAATTTTCATAAGCAGTGTAGTTAAGCGAAAAAATCTTAACCTCGCCATTAGGCGAAACATAAGAAAGGGTGAAGCCAGGAAGGTTGGAGAAAAAGTAAAGCCTTGCAAACATTGAGTTGAAAAACTCGTTCGAACCATAGCTTGACTGAAGTTGAGGGTTCGCATTTACGAAAACCCCCTGCTGGATTGGAAGAAGATACACCGTATTATTATTCAAATTTTCAACAGGAGTTAAAAGATTAACCAGCACAAGCGGCTTTGCGCCTGCCAAATTTAGATTATTATTAACAACAGGAACCAACTCTGATTGGCTCATGCAATAATCATAAGGAGTTGAAGAACTGTCAAAATTGCTTTTAACCGCGTACATTGAAGAAGAAAGTGGGCAAGTGCCAACCACTTGAAGATATTCTGGATAATGAAGGAATTCAAAAATGCTCTGGCCAGGCCCTGCCTGCCAGTCGGTTATTCTTAATTGATCAGGACATCCTAATGCTATGCCTCCAGTGGCCGTGTTGTTATAGGTGCAGGTTCCGGCTAAGTATACAAGCGCCCCCCACTTTTGAATCAACTCAAAATCCACTTCAATGTGTGAAGCATGGAAGTAAAGCATTGAATTTACGAGATTGCTTTCATTCGTTCCGACAAAATCGTTGGCGACCTCCTGGTCCATGAACTCATATCTGTTGAAAGGATCCAAAACTGATTGAGTGTTCCCAAAGAAGGTAGTCCAATGACCATAATCCCACCAGCTTATAACCCTGCAAGTATAACCATAATTAGCAATGCAATTCTGCTGAATAGAAGCGTTGTACATGTTTGTGTTATTATTAAGCCAGCTCATAGCGTCAAGCCAATCTTGTGAAATTCTTGAAGATTGAAGCTGACACATAATACTGTTTGAACCACCTGTACAGGAGTCAAAAAACCCCACTGCAGGGTAAGGTTTGCTTTGCTGAGGCCAGGGTGGCACTCCTGTTACAAGCAGGGCAATTAAAACAATTGAAATGAAGGTCATTCCAGTTAAAACTATATTGTTATACTCCCCCCCTAATTTGAAGTAGTTTGAAATATCGCCCGTGAGGTTAACAGCTTCCCCGAACAAAACCCCCCCTGCAACAGCCAAAACAGCGCCCAAGTGAACCAAATACTTCATTATGCTCAAGCCAATATAAGCAACCGGAAAGATTGAAACAACAAAAAGCAGTTGAAGCCTGTGCTTGCGTGGCTCGTAAAATTGAACTAATATAAAAAGAACGAAGAGAATCGCCACGTACCAGAATATAGAACTTTCAATTATGAAGTGCGCCAGGTTGCTTGAAGAGGTGCCTGTTGAAAACAGCCAAGATGCTACGGGATCCAAAAAATCATGAAACACCAGAAGAATAAAAGAAACTCCTCCAGCGATGAGCCCTTCCCTTTTATTTTTCTTGTAAATAATAAAACAGGCAGTTAAAATCATGACAATGGTTGTAATCAACAATATAATATTCGGGTCAATTATGCCCATTGAAGATGGAAAAACCCCTGAAGTGGTTGGTGATTGTTCAGCCACGGTTTTGCTTACGAAGTTTGAGTTTGTCGCAAAACCAGTAAGTCCATTGGCGTACTCATATAGTTTATAGCCTATTGGCGTCAATACCAACACTAAAACAACAAAAGCTATTATACCTCCAAAAACAAGCTTTTTGCTTTCCTTTTTTTCGGCAAGCTTGAACTTGTTTATAATGAAAAACAAGATTGACGGTGCGATGGCGAAAAATGTTAGAACCATTGAATTTGAAGGCGCCCTTGTAATTCCATAAATAAAACTTGCAGCATAAGCTATCAGAGCGGCAACACCCATTAAAATATTAATCAACGCCATCCTGTCGTCAAGATCTCCATTCCAAAAGTCGATGAATGATTGGATCAACATGTAAACTGATATTACCATGAAAGGCCAGACATATTCGGCGGAAGCTAGAAGAGTCGCGGCGAACATAAAAGCGGCTATAAATCCTAGTCTAAGACTTTTTCTTTTCACTGCCAAAGCATAGAAAGCGAAAACTGCTATTGCTATGAATATACCCATAGGCTCTAGCAGCGCCTCGCCGAATGCGAATTTCTCTATAAGCTGCGGCATGAAAGCGGTTATTCCAGCGGCAAGCAAGCCCGCTCTTTTTCCGTATTCTTCCTTGATAAAAAGAAATGCGAAGAAAGCCATTAAAGCTCCAAACAATGGAGGGTAGACGTTTGAAGTTAAGATTAGATTATTTAGGCTGAAAGAAGAGTTTGTGAAAAGATTGAAAAGATCAAACCAGCCTCCCGTCATATAAGAAACCAGTGGAAACTCACGGTAAGTAGACCCAAGAGGATAGTAAACATCCATGCTGTGAAGCAATGGAACGCCCCAGTTAACCAGCTGTTCGGTAACTCTCATATAGTAATAAGGGTCGAATTCAAAGAAATTTGTCGAGGGAGTGGCAGACCTAGCGTAAAAGCCTAGAAGCATAAGCGCCGCTAGAATAAGCATAACCTTATTGTTTTTTATAAAGTTAACAAGCGATTTGGAATCAATTTTACTAAAATCAAAAGATTTAAAATCAAAGCTAAAATTAATTTTTTGAGTGTAAAACAATACTATTGAAATGGCAAGAAAAACAACCGTATTTAAAAAGAAAATCCAAACGTTGAAAAGCCAGCCGAAGACAATGAATTCAAAAAAACTCATCAAAGGGGGAATAAACAAGCCAAGCAAAACTCCAATAATTGTCTTTTCAAAGCGATTCAAATCAACTCCTTTAAGCAGAGCGAAACAAAAAATTATTCCAGGCGCTGAAACAAGCAAAGCGATTATTATTATTGCAAGCAACTCCAAAATCAAATTCAACCACCAAAACAAATACAACCAATAGTGTAAAAATGTTAAATCTCAATACTTTTAATACTTTCGCAATAAAATTAATTGAAAAGGTAACTAAAAATGGATTACACTATTTCAGGATTTATGAACGTGTGGAATGTTAAATCACAAGGATATCCATTTATACAAGCAATAGAATCTGCGCTTCCAATATGCGATGAATTTTTGGTATCGGATGGTTATTCAACTGACGGAACTTGGGAGGAGCTTCTAAAACTGCAGAAAAAACACAATAAAATAAAATTGTATAGAAAAAAATGGGTTTTGGATAAAAAAACGCCTTTGCTTACCCTAGCGAACTCTGCCAATCAGGTAAGAGTAAAATGCAAAGGAAGTTATATTTTATATATTCAGGCGAATGAAATAATACATGAAAAATCGATTCAAACAATCAAAAAGCTGCCTGAAATGTATCCAACCGCAGATTTATTTAACCTGCCCTTCAATATAATTTTTGGAACGAACTTATTGGATCACACAGAATATCGAACGCGACTGGCAAGAAATCTTAGATATATAAACGTAATTCAAGACGCGTGGACTCTTGGCTACTCTTATGAAAATTATATGAACAGATTTAAAATAACTTTAAATTTTTTTATGCTTCATTTCATGTTAAATTTATTCAATCCAAACGAGTTAAAAAAACTATTTTCAATGATATTCATTTCAATAATTAAAATAGGCTTTACTGATACGTACAGGGTTCAATTTATCAATCTTGAGGAGCCCATATACAGATACTCTTCCCTGAAGCCAGAAGCAATGATTAAAAAACTTGAAGGGCACACATTATTCTGGAATGCTTCTGTAAACTCAAAATTATCTTCGCAGAATAAAATAAAAGAATTTTTGGGAATGAAGCAAAAAAAATACGCAAGTGTGATTAAAACCAAAGATTACGCTGCAATGGTTTTAAATAATGACAAAAAACATTTTTGGAGTAAGATGGTAGAGTATAACAAGAAGAACGAGCCTTATGCGCTTGGTGACATAAAAAAATTATTCAAGCCAATGCCAATAGAAAAACACCCGAAAATAATTCAGCCAACGCTAAAGAAGGCAATGGAAGAAAAATGAATTATACTATTATTGCAATACAAGTTGAAAAAGCAAACGTTTAAAACAATTTTTAGGCTAATCTAAGTAGAGCGTGAAGGCGGGCAGCTTACCCTTTATAGGGAGGAACTTCCGCCCACCAAATTTCAATGAGAAGGCAAACCTTCCCTGCTTAAGGCAGGGGTGGGGAGCAGAAACGACATTCCTGCGATGTTTTTTTCAGGCGCGTGACACGACGATGCCTTAACACCGCTGGAAGTGAAACGAGCCCCACCGTATGGCGCAAGGCTTTTTTAAAGCCGCTTAGATAAATGCTGCCAATGGAAAAACACTCGGTGTTTTTCGTACAACAAAAGGCGGGGTACCGCCTTCGCACTCAACCTTATAATCAAGTAAATAAAAATGCGAAAACAGGGAAAAATGTTTAAAAAACAATAGCCCTAAAATTAATTCATGAAAGCAGAGCAAATAACAGCAGAGGAAATAAAAAAAAAATACTTCGAATTCTTCAAAGAAAAAGGGCATAGAATAATAAAATCAGAATCTCTCATTCCTGAGCATGACCCTACAGTTCTGTTTACCACCGCTGGAATGCACCCGTTAGTCCCGTTCATCCTTGGACAGCCTCATCCAATGGGAAAAAGAATAGCAGACGCGCAAAAATGCGTAAGAACTGGCGACATTGAAAGCGTGGGAGACGCCACGCACCTGACCTTCTTTGAAATGCTAGGCAACTGGTCTTTCGGAGATTATTTCAAAAAAGAGGCGATAGAATGGAGCTTTGAATTCCTAACAAACGAAAAATGGCTTGGAATTCCAATCGAAAAATTAGCGGTAACATGCTTTGAAGGAAACAGCGACGCGCCAAGAGATGAAGAATCTGCAGAAATATGGATGAAACTGGGAATACCTGCTGAAAGAATAAGATTTCTTCCAAAGGAAGACAACTTCTGGGGGC
Organism: Candidatus Martarchaeota archaeon; assembly: GCA_023474775.1. Classification (GTDB taxonomy): domain Archaea; phylum Micrarchaeota; class Micrarchaeia; order Norongarragalinales; family UBA8480; genus DTNV01. The sequence continues at coordinate 24,631 of JAMCXP010000048.1, read as the reverse complement.
CTGCAGGGCAAACCGGGCCATGCGGGCCATGCAGCGAAATGTTTTACTGGAAAGGCGAAAACAACCCAAAAGAATTCAACACCAATGACAGAAAATGGGTTGAAATCTGGAACGACGTGTTCATGGAGTACAACAAGACAAAAGAAGGAAAGTACGAAATGCTTAAACAGAAAAACGTGGACACTGGAATGGGCTTGGAAAGAATCACTGCCATGCTTCAGGGAAAAAAATCAATCTATGACACCGAACTTTTCAAGCCGATACTTGAAAAAATAAAAAGCATGGCGGAAAAATACGAGGAAAGAAGCGCCAGAATAATAGCAGACCACCTGAAAGCAGCGACATTCATACTTGGGGACGACAAAAAAGTGGAGCCAAGCAATGTTGAGCAGGGTTACATATTAAGAAGGCTTATAAGAAGAGCCATAAGGCATGGAAGGGAAATTGGAATAAAAGAAAACTTTACCGCTGAAACCGCCAAAAAAGTAATTGAAATATATGAAAAGGACTATGAAGAACTGAACAAAAACCAAAAATTCATACTTTCACAACTTGATGAAGAAGAAAACAGGTTCAAAAAGGTAATAAGCGAAGGGCTGAAAGCGGCCGAAGCAGTATTCAGCGAAAAAACACCCATACCAGCAGAAAAATACATTAAACTCATGCAATCGCCAAGCCACGAGCAGATAATCGAAGGGGTATGGACAAAGAAAAAACAAGGAGAAAACTACGAAGTAAAGGAAGCTGGAATAACAGAAAACGAAATCGACAAAGCCGCCATAACCGGCAAGGAAGGCTTCCTACTCTACCAGTCATACGGTTTCCCAGAAGAGCTCATAATCGAAATCGCGAGAGAAAAAAAATTATTATTCCACCGAGCTGAATTCGCAAAAGAGCTGGAAAAACACCAGGAAACGTCAAGAGTAGGGGCTGAAAAAAAATTCAAGTCGGGCTTGGCGGATAAATCAGAGCAGACAACCAAGCTTCACACCGCCACCCACCTGTTGAACGAGGCTTTGAGGAGAGTGGTTGATAAAAACATCAAGCAGAAAGGAAGCAACATCACTCCTGAAAGATTGAGGTTTGACTTCAACTTCAACAGGAAGCTCACCCCTGAAGAAATAAAGAAAGTCGAAGATGAGGTTAATGGAATAATAAAAAAAGGGTTGAACGTGAAAAGAACCGAGATGACGGTTGAAGAGGCTAAAAAGTTAGGCGCTCAAGCGTTGTTCACTGAAAAATACGGGGAAAGAGTAAGCGTTTACAATGTAAGTGGTTACAGCATTGAGGTGTGCACTGGTCCGCACGTTAAAAACACTTCAGAGCTAGGAGTTTTTAAGATTGTAAAGGAAGAGGCAGTAAGCGCTGGAGTGAGAAGGATAAAGGCAATTCTGACTTAAACAATGCCGCAGGGGGGAGTTGAACCCCCCACCTCCAGATGGCTCAATCTTGAGTTTGAATTTATGAGTCACGCCTTGTAAAAAAGAACTGGCGCTCTAACCAGCTGAGCTACTGCGGCTTTGCATTAGAAATTATTCTCAAAAAATTTAATAAACCCGACGCAAGAGAAAATAAGCATGGTTGTAGAGACTTTAAGCCAGTTTATAACAGTTTCGTCAAACATTATAAGCCAAAATATTATAATCATATTAATATTATTGGCGTTGATTTCCCTTGTTTTTTCAAAGCGCAGGAAAACTCTTATTGCAACTTTTGTGATAATCATTGCTATTTACGTGGCGGCTTTCCTTCTGAATATCAACGGTTTAAGCGTTATTGAAATAGCAGTTCCATTTTCAATAGCAATGATGTTTTTCTCAAGCTGGGTTTTTTACGTTTTTCTTATAATTTCAATAATTCTGATGCTTTCAGCCCCGTCAATTTCAATTCTTGGCGCAGGGGTTTCATTGGGGGTTATAACCCCTTTTTTCGGCGAGACGATAATAAATAAAATAGAAGAGCTGGGTTGGATTTTAAATGAATGAAGAACTGAGACAAACAATACATATCTTTATAGGGATAGCAGTCATAGGGCTGGTTTATGTCATTGGAGTTGAAAACACTCTTGGAGTGCTGGTTTTTCTTCTTGTTGTAGGTGTTTTGTTTTCAAACGCCAAGGCTCTTGGATTTAAGAGCGATTTTATAGACGGGATTCTCGAACGGATAGAAAGAGGGGTTAAAATACCCGGTAAAGGAGCTATTACAATGTTCGCAGGTATGATTCTCATTCTCTCGTTAACCCCGCCTATTTACGCCATAACTTTGATTTCAATTCTGGCTGTTGGCGACGGTTTTTCAACGCTTATAGGAAGAAACGCTGAGGTTAAACTTCCCTGGAACGAAAAAAAAACATGGTACGGGCTTGTTTCATTCATTGTTTTCAGTTCGATCCCCGCCTTTTCATTTCTAGGGTTTGAAGGCATTGCCTACGCATTTACCTTGGGGATGATTGAAACGATAGACCTTGACATTGACGACAATCTTCTAATTTCGGTTTCAGCCGTTATTATAAGTTATCTTGTAACAAAGAAAATATAGCGGTAATTGAAAGGCGAAAACGTTAAAAACAAAAACATGGAAAGTATTTTTTGATGATAAAGGAAAATCTTGACACTTCTATAGACAGGCTGGTTGAGTACATAAACGCTAATGAGAGTGTGAGTGTAACCAACGCGGCTAAGGTTCTGGCCATGAACCCGGATGAGGTTGAAAAGCTTGGTGAAATGCTGGCTGAAAGCGGTTTGATTTCAATAAGATATGAGCTTACAAACACCATTCTAACCTCAAAGAAGAAGATAATCTCAAAGCCAACTCTAACTCCGCAATTCAAGCAACTGGCGGTCGATGAGGGTAAGAAGATAGAAAAACAAATTTTTGATACTGAAAGCATCTTTGAATTTATAGAGTCTGATTTAAACAAAAGAATAAACATAGCTCAGAATAACCTGAGAAAACTCTCCCAGCAGACAAACATAGATGAAAAGGAAATGGAGAAAACCGAAAGTGAAATGCAGAAAGTTATCGAAGAGGTTCACGTCATGGAAAACAGAGTCAACGGATTATATAAGAGGATATATGTTTTCGACCAGCAGCTTCAAACTTTCAAGGACAACATAAAGAAGATTGAAAAGAGAAAACCTTCCATAATTGAGAAAATTAAAAGCATTTTTGGAATTAAAAAAAAGATCGAGGTTATTCCCGAAAGTGAGATGGAGGAGGCCGACGAGTTGAAGAAAAAGACAAAAATGCTTGAAAAGAAAATAGATGGGAAGCCATTACAGCCTCTTGAATCAAAAATAATCGAAGGCGGAAAGCGGGCGAAGATAGAAATTCCAATACAGGAGTTCAAAAAAATAGCTGAAAACAGGAAGGAAAGCAAAAGGCAGGCGAATAAAGCTGAAAGTAAGACTGTTGAAAAGAAAGAAGCTAGAAAGATTGAAAAAACCGCGATTGAAGAGAAAAAACTCCTGAAAATTCATAAAAGAAAAAAGATAAAATTAAGGAAGGAAATCAAGCAGAGAAAAACAGGTGAAATTAAAAAAACAAGGCACGTTGAAAAGGAAATAAAAAAAAGAAGGGTCAGGATAAGAATTTTGAAGTTCAGGAGGAAAGGAGTTTGGATAAAAGCATGGATGAAAAACGGGAGATTTTTAAAAATAAAAGAATTAAGAAAGTGAGTAGAAAATGAAAGTCCTTACAAATTACAATGTGGAAAGCGAGGGGGTTATAGCCGAGATAGAAATAACTCAGGAGGAAAGAGAGTTCACAAACAAGTATTACTTAAAGCATGTTAAGATAAAACCCGCGACAGAAGCGGTTTTAGAGCATTTAAAGGAAAAGATAATAGAAAGTATAGATATTAAAACCTCGGAAATACTGGATCCAAGAGAGAATGATAAGGTTAAAATAAAACTTGCAGACCGGGCTTCAACGCTTATAGAAGAGCAGCTCCCAGGGGTTTCGGAAGAGGAGAAGAGAATACTTGTTGGAAAGATAATAAACGATATGACAGGGCTCGGAGATCTTGAACTTGTTTTGAATGATGATAATCTTGAAGAAGTGGTGATAAACTCTTCGCACGAACCGGTAAAAGTTTATCATAAAAAGTATGGCTGGCTTTCAACAAACATAACTGTAAGCTCTGAAGAGCAGATTTACAACTACTCTTCGATAATAGCAAGGAAAATAGGAAAGCAAATCACAAACCTTCAGCCTATGATGGACGCGCACCTGTTGAATGGAAGCAGAGTTAACTCTGTTTTATTTCCCATAAACAACAAGGGCAACTCTCTTACAATAAGGAAGTTTTCAAAAGACCCTTGGACAATAGTCAATCTGATAAGTCCTGACTACAAAACAATCACAAGCGAGGTTGCAGCGCTGATATGGACTTCGATGCAGTATGAGATGAGCATTCTCATCGGAGGGGGGACTGCTTCAGGTAAAACCAGTTTTTTGAACGCCATTCTGCCTTTCGTTCCAGCGAACAACAGGGTGATTTCAATAGAGGACAGCGTTAAGGGAAGCGAGAAAATCATATTCCAGAAAGGCGAGGTTTTTTATGAGAGAATGATCGGCGATCTTGTTGAAGGCCAGCTTTCAAAAGACAAAACGATTCTCGAGGATGGAACTGAAATCGCGTTGAACATTAATGATGAAATCAGGGTTTTTTCTTCATCCAAAGATGGAGCGGTGGTGCTTACACAGCCAACAGCTTTCATAAAACATAGGATAGCTAAAAATATTGTTGAAATAAAGACTGAAAAAACAATCATAAGCGTCACGGAGGATCATTCTGTTTTTATCATGAAGGATTTCTTGACTCCGGTTAGAGCAGGTGATTTAAAAGAAGGGGATGAGATTTGCATTGCCATGATTGCAACTGAAAACCTTTCGCTCACCGGTTCAATGCAGCTTAAAATTCAAGGGAGGGTTCAAGCTCAAACTTCAAAGATAATTGGAATAAGCAAAAATTTCTATGAAGGAAGCGTTTACGACTTGACTGTTCCTTTGTATGAGAATTTTGTCTGCAGCAATGTCATTGTTCACAATACAAGAGAGCTTGTATTACCTGACTTCATGCATTGGGTTCCCATGGTTACAAGAGAGCCCAACCCTGAAGGCAAAGGAGAGATAACCATGCTTGATCTTGTTGTCAACTCTCTTAGAATGAGACCCGACAGGATAGTGCTGGGAGAAGTTAGAAGAAGGGAGGAGGCTGAAGTGCTTTTCGAGGCCATGCATACAGGGCATTCCGTTTACTCAACGGTTCACGCTGATGAAGTGCTACAGGTTAAAAACAGGCTGTTAAATCCTCCCATAAGCTTGCCTGAAGAAGTTCTTGGAGCGCTGCAGTTGATAATAGTACAGTACAGACAGAGAAGAACAGGGATAAGAAGAACATATGAAGTGGCAGAGATAACGCCGGAGGAAAATAAAATGAATTTAAATGTTATATACAAGTGGAACGCCAGGGATGACAGTCTTGATAGGGTTGGAAACTTCATAAGGCTTATAGACGAGCTGACAATGCACACTGGAATGACCATAAATGAAATCGAAGAGGATATAAGCGAGAAGAAAAAAATACTTGACTTCGCGCTCGAGCATAAGATAGACAAGGTAAATAATATAGGAGCTTTGATAGCTGAGTATTATAAGAATAGGGACGAGTTGCTTGACACCGTTTCTAAAAACAAAGTGCCTGAGTGGTTGAAGTGAAGACAATACCTTTTTCGCTTGTACCCTACCCGCTTGCAGTTGGCATTGCAAAGAGGATTAAGGGAGTCGGTAAATTTATAGCTGAGTTTTTTCCAGGGCTTGAAGACGAGCTGGCGCAGTCCGATTATGATTATGACGCTAGAGAATACTCGGCTATAACCGCAACAGTTTCCATTTTAAACACAGTGTTAATATTCGCTTTGATTTTTGGAATTGGAGAGCTTGCTGGCATTAACATGCTTTTTCTCTCCATGCTAGTCTCGTTTATAATATTTTTAGCCACATTTGCTACCATAATTTACTACCCCCAGCTTATAGCAACTAGAAAAATGAGAAGGATAGAGGATAATTTGATACCAGCGGCAAGACAGTTGTATATTGAGGTTAAAAGTGGTGTTCCGTTGTTCAATGCAATGATTAGCATTTCCACAAACTACGGCGATGTCAGCGTGGAGTTTAAGAAAATAGTCAGTAGGATAAACGGGGGTGTTTCAGAGCTTGACGCTATTTCAGAGGCGAGCAAGGAAAGCCCGTCATTCAAGCTTAGGAGGATTTTGTGGCAGATATCAAATGCTTTGAAAGTGGGAAACGATGTTGGAACCGCTCTTGAAACAACCATAAGCGGGTTGACAAAGGATAAAATGGACGATATTGAGAAGTACGCTCACGAGCTGTCGCCGTGGACTATGATATACATGATGATGGCGGTTATAGTTCCAAGCCTCGGAATAACACTTCTTATAGTTATAGTTTCAATAGTAAGCATTCCAATCACCTCTATTATTTTCCCAATAATAATAGTTTTTCTTGTGGTTTTTCAGCTGGTGTTCTTAAATCTTATTAAAACAAGAAGACCGAGAGTGTAAATGAAATGAACTTCAACAAGCTGTATTTAAAAATTTCAATGCTGGCTCCAAAGAGTATGGTTAATTCAATTTCAACGCTTATGGAACAGGGCGGTTTCACTATTAGCCCTAGAATATTCATAGGATTTACTTTATACCTAACTTTTTTCGCCACACTGGCTTCTGTTTTTATTACTCAGATAATAGTTCAAAGCCAGACGCTACGCTTTCTCATTCCAGCGGTGGTTTTGATTTCAATTCCAGGTCTTCTTTACATGCTGATAATGATGACAGCCGATAATAGGGCTAGAAAAATAGAAGAGCTGCTGCCTGACGCGCTTGATATAATCGCGGCTAACATTCGCGCTGGAATGACTCTTGAAAACGCTATTTGGCTGGCTGCAAGGCCTGAGTTTGGGCCTTTGAGGGATGAAATCAAAAAAATAAGCGCCGACACTTTCGGGGGAAAACCAATAGAGGAAAACCTTGAAAAAATGGCGGGCAGGGTGAGATCCGATGTTATTAAAAGAGCGGTTCAACTCATACAGGAGGGCATAAGGCTAGGAGGGGAGATGTCAAAACTTCTTGAGGAAGTGGCTGAAGACACCAGAAACACTCAAACTCTTAAAAAGCAGATTTCAACTTCAACGGTTACTTATACATTATTCATAATATTCGCCGCAACCATAATGGCGCCGCTGCTGTTTTCAATTTCAACAACTTATTCTAAAATAAGCCAGAATTTAATGGTGACCGCAAACACAGGGAATACTGGAACGCTTCTTCAGAACATTCCTTTCGGAGGCGGGGGAAATTCAAACGCTATAAACCCTAATGATATATTTTACTTCGCGCTTGAAAGCATAATAGCAACTAATCTTTTAGCAGGTTTTATAATAGGCCAGATAAGATACGGAAAAGCAACGCGAGGAGTAGGGTACGTTCCAGTGCTGCTTATAATATCCGTAACAATATTTTTGGTAACACAGCAAACACTTCAACTGTTGGTTCAAGGCTTCATAAAATAAAGCAGAATAAGTTTAATTTAAGATTAAATTTGATAAAAACAAATTCAGGTTTTGATTGTCTTGTCAACCACTTGGCTTACCACTCTTATAACCTCCTCTTCGCCTTTCCCTTCCATGGTTAGTATAAAACTGCTTGTGTTCCATAATCTAAGCCTGTTTGAAAGGAACTGGAGAAACTGAGTGGTGGTGCTTGAATCATTGTAAAGGAGCATTGTTGTCAGAGAATCCAGGATAACGAATTTCTTCCCTTCAAGTCTGTTCAAAACCTCGCTTAGAGTTATGCTCAAGTCAGTCAGGTTGCGCTGGCTGGCCAGGAAAACAACGTTTTCCTTTTTCTGTGGCTCTCCTGTGGCAACCTGCGTAACCAAGTCAACGTAAAAAATGTCACTTTTTGTCTTTCCTTTGAAAATATTCTCGAACGTGCTGGAAGGTTTGTTGAATGAAACCATCACTATGGTCGCATTGCTTCCTATAGATTTTACAAGGTCTAACACCACCTCGTTAAAATCATCACTGCTGGTAATCACGATGCTTGAAAACGGTTGTTTAAGCACTTTAATCTCCTTTGTAATAGTCTTTGATAGCATTTTTAACATCTTGATTAAAAAATCATGGTTTTAATTTTGATTATTAATTTTAAAACAAATAGTTAAAAACATTACGCTTGAAGATTAAAAAGCTAAAAATGCCTGTCGATAACAAATACTGCTTTTTATCATGATTTTCTTTTGCTAATAGTCCAATCATGGCGTACTTAAACATGCTTAAAACTCAAAAGCAAGGAATTTAAAGCAGATTGTATTAAAAAAGATGTGATGAGCAAAAAAAACGCAAGTGAGAACAAAAATAGTGGGGATAAAAAAATTCCAATTTTCGCGCCAGTGGCTGGAATAGAAGAAAAGAAAGAGGAGAAAGTAGACTTCGGCAGAATGAAAACAGGGGTGAACGGTTTGGATGAGCTTATTCCTGACGGCATTCCAAGAGGCTCTTCCATTCTAATCAACGGTTCAAGCGGCTCTGGAAAAACAAACCTATCTCTTCAGATTTTATACGAGGGAGTGGTTAAGTTCAACGAGCCCGGAATATACATCTCATTCGAGGAGAATTCAGAAAGCATCAGGCACACCGCTAAAAGTTTTGGCATGGAAATAGAAAAGTACGAGAAGGAGAACAAGCTTGCTATAATATCAAAAGACCCGTATGAAGTGAAGAATTTCGCCACCAGCCTTTCGGGAGAATTATACTACAAGATAAAGGACATGCAGGCGAAGAGGCTGGTTGTTGACAGTATAACATATCTAGGAGGGTCTCTTCAAAACCCGTACGAACTTAGAAGACTGATGAATGATTTGAACAAGAGGCTTAAAACAATGGGTATAACAACTTTTTTTGTTTCAGAAACGCCTGAGTCAATAAACCTTGTTGGGAGGTACGGAGTGGAGGAGTTCGTGGTGGACGGGGTTATACTACTGCACAACATTTTAATAAAGCAGGGAAGACAGAGGGCTATTGAAATACTCAAAATGAGACAGACAAATCACGACACTTCAATGCACCCGTTCAAGATAACAAGCAAGGGAGTTGAAATATACCCAAGAGAGCAGATTATAATATAACATTAATTTCTTCTAAAACAAGACTTTTAAAAGTTCACCTAAAAAAAATTTGTCCAACACTTTAAGCCTTGTAAATTAAAAAAGCATTCAAAACAATAGCTAAATCTTACGACCCTTATCTGCCAGCGTAAATCATATAAACCTCCTTCAACTATTCTTATGCTAAAAAGCGGTTTTTAGTTCACACGCGCAAACGCAAAGTATTTCAAAAACCAATTAATTAAAATTAAAAAAAACAAATTGAGAAGTGAAAGACAAAACATGCGTCAGTCGGAAGCTGAAAAAATAATGGAAGGTCTAGCAAAGCTTCTTGAAGGCGAGGGTTTAAAGACAAAGCCCGTTAGGGCAAATGAGAGTTACGGAGACGTGGCGATTCCGCTCTTTGAAGCAGTGCAGAAGGGAAGCGCGGAGAAGATTATAAAAAAAATAATAGAAGACAAAAATCTTTGCGAGAATGTTGATTTTAAAGGAGTTGAAAACAATTTTTTAAACCTGGCCTTCACTAAAAAATTTTACATCAAAAGCCTTGCTGAAGAAAAGAAAAAAGAAAAAGCAGCGAGAACGGCGGTCGTGGAGTTTTCATCTCCTAACATAGGAAAGCCGTTGCACGTTGGCCATATAAGGTCCACCATACTTGGCGACAGCATTAAAAAAATAATGGAAAGGAACGGGTGGCGGGTTTTCAGTATCAATTATCCCGGTGACAGTGGAAGGCAGGTGGCGTTGATGATACTCGCGATGAAAAGACTTAATATGGAAAAAATAGAAAACGAGAGGCAGCTTTTGGACACTTATGTTGAAATAAACAAGAAAGTGGAGGAAAGCGAGGAGCTTAAAGCAGAAGTTAATAGAATAATAGAAAAAATAGAGAAAGGAGACGCTGAAACGCTTAAAGTGATTAAAAAAATAAGAGAACACTCGCTGAAAATATTCAAAAAAGCATATGAATTGCTGGGCATTAACTTCGACGAGATAAAAGGAGAAAGCCAGTTCATAGAAAACGCTGCGCTCATTGCCAAAGAATGTGAGGAGAAGGGGATAGCTGTTGTTGAGGAAGGAGCGCTTATAGTCAAGCTTGAAAAGTACAATATTCCAAACACTGTTTTGATGAGATCCAACGGGACTACTGTTTATATAACAAGAGACTTGGCTTGGGCGGACTATAAAAATGAAAAATACCTCCCTGATTTAAGTATCTACGTTACTGACTCAAGGCAGAACAACCACTTTGAACAGTTGTTTCAAATACTTAAAATGCTTGGAAGGGATTACACCGAAACTCTCAGGCATGTTGGTTATGGTTTTATGACAATTGAAGGGAAAGCATTCGCCACCAGGGAGGGCAACACCATTCTTTTGGAAGACATTCTGGAGGAAAGCAGGGTTGAAGCGCTTAAAGAGCTGGAGAAAACTGAAAAAAATTACAGCGAAAAAGAAAAGGATGATATTTCAAGAAAAGTAGGAATAGCAGCGTTGAAGTTTTCAGTGCTTAAAGTGAGGAACGAAAAGAACATTTCGTTCAACGCAAAGCAGAGCGTCAGCTTTGAAGGAGACACAGGCGCTTACATACAATACACTCATATACGAACCAAAAGCATTATCAAAAAATTGGAAGAACTTGGAGAGTTGGAAAAAATGAATTTTGATTTTGAGTTGAATGAAAATGAAAAAAAACTTGCAGGTCAGCTGGCGTTCTACCAGTCGGCATTAAAGCAGGCTGAAAGAGAGTTAAGCCCACACATCATAGCGGATTACGCATTAAAAACAGCGCACTTATTCAACACTTTCTACTCTGAAAATACGGTGGTTAAAAGCAAGAACGGGTTAAGAATTATGCTTGTCAAAAAAACAGAGGAGACGCTCAGGGAGTGCCTTGAAATGCTCGGCATTGAAACGCTTGAAAAAATGTAAAGTAAGTGCGGCTTGCGGGAATCGAACCCGCACGACCACCTTGGGAAGGTGGAATCATGCCATTAGATCAAAGCCGCTTGATTAGTTTATTTGGATGATGCGTTCCAATAATTTTCATAAATCTTTTCGTTCTGGAACCATAAATATCAATATACCAAAAATCTTTTTGTTTATATTTATAAAAACCAGGCTCTATATTAAATAATCTAAATATTTCTCTTATTTGAAACGCCAGTCTTTTTGAAGCAGTTCCAATAGCAACTTTATTCTTCTTTCTATATATCCCCCCATCAGTATCGAATAATCCTCTTATAAACCCTTTTAAGAAAGGTCTATGTAAACTCCTAAAGTTTTTTAGTCGTATACTTTTAACTTTTAGTTTATCCCAATATAAATATTTTCTTATAAAATCGTAAATTAATCTAGAATAAAACTCTGTTATTATAACGCCTGATTTTTTGTTGGCATACCTCCTTGGTTTTTTAGAAAATAGTTTGGTAAGGAAACTTTCTAGAAAATCCGCATATTCTTTTTCATACAGGCCAGTAAAAATTCTGATAGTATGATGATATGTCTTTCTATCAAAATAATAATTACCATCTCCAGCAAAGATACCCATGAATTCTCCGACAACTTCAGGATTGGATTCTGAAAAATAAACTAAAGAATATTTCCTCCCTTTTATTTTTTTATAATGATGATACAGAGTTGACTTTGCAATTCCTGTAATTCTATTTATCTTATTTAATGAAATACCTTTCTTTATAAGAATTTTATATTCATCATTAAATTTCATTTTATTAAATTAGATATGAAATTACTTAATATAGCTTTCTATTTTAAGCCGGGTTCAATTTTTACGTACTCTTCTACAAACTACCTTACCAACTTTACCTTAGGGATAATGAAATAAATAAAAAAACTGAAGGCAAATAACATGACATAAAATTCTACTATTATTGTTTTGCCTTTTCAAGAGTTAATAAACCTATTTAACTGCGAGATTTAATATAGAACATAAAAAAAGAAAAGCTTTTTTAAGAAAACGCTTTAAAAAAGAATTCATGAAAATAGGTTTGACGGGCACATTCGCTTCTGGGAAGAGCTTAACCTCTCAAATTTTACAAAAGCAAGGATTTGAGTATTACAGTTTAAGCGAGGAGGTAAGGGACGAGTGCGAGAAAAGAGGTTTGCCGCCTGAAAGAAAAAACCTATTTAACATAGCAAACGAGCTTAGGGAGAATTACGGACCGCAGGTTCTTGCTGAAAGGGTAGTCAAGAAAATAGAAATGGAAAAACCTAAAAACGCCGTTATAGACGGGATAAGATCCCCTGAAGAAGTTTGGGAGTTGGAAAAAATGAAAAAATTCACACTCATCTCAATCGACGCGCCAATAGAAACAAGATATGAAAGAACAATGAAAAGGAAAAGAGCAAGCGAGGAAAACCAAACTTTTGAAGAATTCAAAAAATCAGAGCAGAAAGAATGGGAAAGCAATAATCAAAACATCAAGGGAACTATAAGCCTGTCAAAAATAAAAATAATCAACGATTCAACCAAGGAAGAGCTTGAAAGCAAAATAAATAAAATTATTAAAACCTTAAAAGCCTAAAAATAGGTTTTAAGAATATCATTCAACGCGCTTTTTGAATAATGCTTGTTTAGAATTAAGATCACCCACGAGTATTTTTACTTTTTTTTGTATCTTGTCTCTAACCTCAGCGATTTTGACGGGATTCATAAATCTCGGGTTTTTAACCCTCCAGTGTTTAATCTTTCTTGAATTGCTGGCGTATCGAGTGTCAATTCCGCACATGGAAACCACTAAATCGGCTTTGTCAAACATTTTCTTTGTAAGTTTTTTTGAACGCTTTCCACTTAGGTCAATACCTTTTTCCTTCATTGCCTTGACCACCCTCCTGCTGTCTTCTTCTTCATCAAGCGTTTTCCCTTCATGTAATCCTGGTTTAACCCCTGCGCTGAATGCTTTGTGCTTGCTTGTCATAGAGTTGAAAAAACCTTCCGCCATCTGGCTTCTTGCAACATTGCCCTTGCAGATGAACAATACTTTCATTTTAAACCCAAGCTTTAAATTAGAAGTGAAAAAGTTAAAAACCAGAGCATGCAAAACATAAACATGGATAAAAAAAACAGAATAGAAGAGATAATCGAAAAGCTTGACAAAGAGCTGAGCGAGAAAGAGGCCGAGCAGGACAAAGCGCTGAAGCTCTCAAGGGAGATTGTTAGAGAGTGCTCAAAGATGATTAAAAAAATCCACCAAAACGAAGAGATAAGCGAGGATGAATTGAAGGAAACCGACGCAAAAGTTGAGGCCATCGAGAAAATAACGGGTTTTGATCAAATCAAGGGCATTGCAATGCAGGAATACTCTGAATTTAGATGCTTGAAGGCAATTATAGAAAAAAAGGAAATTCCCTACCCAGAGGGTATTCACTGCAATTATTTGAGTTATGCGCAGGGACTAGCCGACTGCGTGGGAGAGCTGAGAAGGCAAATTCAAATTCTCTTAAAAAATAAAAACAAGAAAAAAGCCGAAGAAGTGTTCAAAGAAATGGAGGAGATTTACGAAAACATTGCGGTAATAAAATACTCTTCATCGCTTACAGGCATGCTTAGAAAAAAGCAGGATGTTATAAGAATTCAACTGGAGCAGGCAAGAAGCGAGCTTCTAGGCTAAGATAAAAAATGGAAAGCAACTACGAGTTTAAGAAAAAGCTTGAGGAAATGACTAAGTATTCAGGTAGGGGAACCGAGCTCATAAGCGTTTACATAACACCAAACTACCCTGTAAGTGAAATAGTAGGAAAGCTTAGGGACGAGTATGGGCAGGCTTCAAACATTAAAAGCAAGACCACGCAAAAAAACGTTCAAGCTGCAATTGAAAAGATTATGAGTTTTTTAAAGAAAATGCCAACACCGCCTGAAAACGGGGTTGCGATATTCTGCGGCAACATCTCGGAAACCGAGGGTAAGCCTGACATTGAATTATTCACGGTCATCCCACCCCAGCCGCTTCAAGTGCAGTTTTACAGGTGTGAAAGCAAGTTTGTTTTGGACCCACTGCTTGAAATAACCGACAATTCAGATTCTTACGGGATTTTGGCGATGGACGGAAGAGACGCCACTGTAGGCGTTTTGAAGGGTAAGACAATAAAAGTCCTCAAAAAACTGCACAGCACGGCGCATCAAAAATTCCACAAAGGAGGGCAGAGCGCCGGAAGATTCCAGAGAATACATGAGGAAACAGTTGAAAAGTATTATCAGAGAATAGGAGAGGCGATGAACGCATTCCTTGACATTAAAAGATTCAAGGGAGTTATAGTGGGCGGGCCAGGACCTACAAAAGAGGATTTCGTAAAGGGAAAATACTTCAACTACCAGCTTAAAATCATAGGGGTTGTTGATATTGGATACGCGGACGAGTCGGGCTTGAGGGAGTTGATAAACAAAAGCTCAGAACTTATCTCAGAGCAGGAAATGGTAAAGGAAAAAAAGATAGTTGACGAGTTCATGGCCGAGATAGTTAAAAATGGAACCGCCACTTACGGGGTTAATGAAATAATGAGCAACCTAGAACAAAAGAACGTTTCAAAACTTCTTGTGACTGAAGGATTTAAGCTTGTGAAATACACCCTGCTCTGCCCAAAGTGCGGAAAAAGATATGAAAAATACTCGCCTGATTACAAGTGCGAGTGCGGCGGGGAGACTAAAATAGAAAAAGAGGAAGACCTTCTCGAAGAAATAATCAAAAAAACCGAGGAGCAGGGCGGCGAGGTAATTCCAATTTCAACAGAAACTCAGGAGGGAGCGCAGTTCAGTGAAATGTTTCACAAGATAGGCGCTCTCACCAGAAGAATTCTTTACTAGAATATTTTTTAAACCATCAAGTTCAAAACATTTGATTGAAATGTGGAAGGAAAACTTCAGGAAATACTCTCTCAAACAAATTGCAATAGAAAAAATAAGCGATGAAAACGCGAGTAAAAAAATTGAAGCGATGCTGGACGAGCTGAAAAACAGCTTCAACAAACCTGAAAATCAATCAAAAATGTTCAAGAAAAGCAAGGAACTGGCTATTTCAATTCTTTTCTCCAGGTATGAAGTTAAACCCGAAAAAACACTTGAAAAATGCTTTGAGCTTGGAGTTAAGAAAAACGCCGATTACGGAGATGATAATATTCTCAGGTTCGGTGAAAAAGGCTTGATTGTAAGGATAAGCGACAAGTACTCCAGGGTTCAAAACCTTCTTAAAAAAAACAGCAGGAGCGTTGTCGATGAGAAAATTGAAGACACTTTGGAGGACATAATAAACTATTCAACATATGGAGAAATGCTGGTTGATAAAATATGGAGCTGAATATTTAACGGAAGAATTTTGAAATGAATCCTGAAGATTTTATAGTGGAGGAGATAGACTATACTGGCAGGGTTTTGAAGTTAAACGAAAAAATAAATGAAAAAAACAGTGAGGGAGATCAAACTCTCTTCATTCTTCAGAAAAAAAACTGGAACACTCTCCAAGCTCTCAGCGCCATCGCAAAGGCGGTTGGAAGGTCCAGAAAAAGCTTTTCAAGCGCCGGCAACAAGGACAGAAACGCCATTACGGTGCAGCTTTGCAGCGCTTACAAAGTGAAGCCAGAAGAACTGCTTTACTTGAAAATAAAAGACATTCAAATAAACGGCGCTTGGACTTCAAATGAAAAAATTGCAATGGGAAAGCTCAAGGGGAATAATTTCATCATAACGTTTAATAAAAAAATAATAAAAAAAGAGAGAGTGATTCCAAACGAGTTCGGGCCTCAGAGATTCGGATCGATGAGAAAAAACACGGCCAAGATTGGAAAGCTTTTAGTTCAAGGAAGGTTTAAAGAAGCGGTTACAAGCTACCTGTGCGATGGAAACGACTCTTCAAAAAAGGAAAGGACAAGATTGAAAAAAGACAAAAACTTCAAAAAAGCCCTCGAATACTTCCCGAAATTTCTAAGATATGAAAGAATCATGATAGAACACCTCTCGCAACACCAGAATGACTATGTCGGAGCGCTCAGAAGAATCCCAAGAACGCTGCAGCTTCTTTTCATACACGCCTACCAGGCAAAGCTGTTCAATGAGGAGATGAAAAAAAGAAATATCTACAAAGCAATGAAAAACGAGTTTTACTGCGGTGCGAACGAGCTTGGCTTTCCAAGTCTTGTAAAAAAAAGAGGAGATGAAAAAAAAGCAAGGGAGGGAAAAGTTTTCGTTGTGGCGAACATAATAGGAAGCGAGACAAAACTCAACAAAACAGAAGAAAAAATATTAAAAAAAGAAAAAATAAAAAAAGAAGATTTTAACCTAAAGTCAATGCCTGAGCTTTCAAGCAAAGGAGGGTTAAGAGCTCTGACAATGCTTGTCAAAATCAGCAAAACAGCTAATAATATACAATTCAAGCTTCCCCCAGGGAGCTATGCCACTACTGTTTTGAAACGCCTGAAATAAAAGGGAATGGATTAAAAGCTTTTCAGCTCAAAATCAAGTTAAATGCGGAGGTCGCCTAGTGGCTATGGCGGTAAAAACTTTTTAAAATCCGTAAGCCTGCTAAACTGGAGAAAAGCTGTTGAAAGCTATTGGTGCATCTGCGCCGCGCGGGTTCGAATCCCGCCCTCCGCGCTTTTTTTCATTGAATCAACTTTTTAAGCGCGCTCAGTCTTTCAGCGTGCCTTGCAAGTCTTTTTCCGGGCTCTATGTCAAGATTGAAAGTAAAGTCTTGTCCGTTAAACACTAGTTCTCTTTCTCCAAGAGTGTTTAGAATTTCAATTCCGTTGTTTTTTTCTTCAATCGAGTATGGAGTCAGCAACTCGCTGTATACGTTGTTTTTCAAGTGTTTTTTTAGAGTTTCAGCGTCGATTTTAAATGTAACTTTCAACGCCGGAAATTTATATTTTTTGCCTTCAACCTCCCCCTCCACCTTGACTATTGAAACTTTTTCATGGTCCACGCTGTTTATAGTGGCCAGCTCCTGCAGGAATGTGTTCAAGCTTTTTTCAGACTCGATTAAATTTCTTAGAGTTTGTATTTTTGATTGTAATTCCTTGCCAGTGTCGGCTTCTTTCTGATTTTTTAAAAGAGCCTCGGTCTGCTTGAGTTTTTCTTCCTTGCCGCTCTCCTCCAATGCTTTTTTAAGAACATTGCCTTCAAAACCTCTTAGCTGGGTTGAAACGTTAAGTTGCATTTTTATGAACCTTGAGTACTGCGTTTCTTTTTTCTGCGCTTCAACGCTTTTTTGAATCTGCTCTTTTGAAACCTCTGTTGGGAGAACCATTTGAATTTCGCTTGCAAGCTGTTTAAGCTCTTCGTCGTCAAATAAGGCTTCCTGCTTTTTACCTTCCATATCCTCAATCAAGGACTTGACAGCGCTTAACTGGTCGTTCCAGTAAGAGGGGTTAACTTCTTTTTCCAGCATTCTGTTTACAATGTGAGCTCCTTTTACTTTTTCATTTTTTTCCTTCAATTCTCTCAGCAGGTTTATGAAAACTATTTTGAAAGTCAGCAGATTTTCCTCTGTTTTTTTTGAATATTCTTCTATTTTGTTTGAGCTTAAGTACTTGAAAAAAATGCTTTTCGCCCCTTCTGTTAAATCTCCATACAAGTTCTCGTCAACCTGCTCTTGGTTGAGGTTCTTGACAAAATCTTCAACAAGCTTTGAATTGTCGTCAAACAGTTTTTGGTAATCCCTGTCGTAAAATAATTTTTTGATGTCAGCCTTTTCAACAGTCTCTCCTTCTTTTTTTAAATCATCGCCAGTTTTTTCAAGGACTGATTTGAAGAAATTATTTGACTTGTTTCTTTCCGCTTGAATTTTAATGTTAAAAATAGTGTGCTCATTTAAGTGATTGAACAGAATATTTTTTGCTTTTTCGGTTGTCATCGTTAAAAGATAGAAACAAGCAATATAAAAAGCATTACTATTTTGATTCAAAAAAACAATTAAAATCATGAAAGCATTTCGCTTACAGCCTGGCTTACATTATCAACTCGTATTATTTGAATGCCAGCCGGAAGCTCGTTCTGGTTTGGAATATTCTGCTGGGATGAAACAATGAATCTTGTTTTTCCGGCCACGTATGCTGCTAGAATCTTTTCATCAATACCGTCGACAGGAAGAAGGGAATCGTTGCTTGCAAGCATAGCACTTATCTCTGTTTTCTGGTTCAACTGCTTTCCTGTGAAAACGCTTACAATAGCGCTTGTGAACAATGCTCCAGCGCTTTCCCCGCTCACGCTCCCGCCGTTGGCGTTGACTGTTAAATAAAAATCATAGTTGTTTAGATTAACCCCTAATATTTTTTCTGCGTCGCTTCTTGCTAAAAGGAATGACTGTTGAACGTCTGAAGCGAACTGAGTGTTTTCAATGTTTACGAAAACCCTCCCGAAGCCTGGTTTGACTGCAAGCGAGAATGGCACGAGTTCTCCCGCGTTGTTGGTAGTTATAGCCGGAGCGTAAAAGGTTAAAGAGCCTGAAGATGAAGAGAAATACCCTTCTAAAAAGCTTAAAATGCCTAGGGTTAGGATGAATAATAGAAAAATTTTTTTGTTCATTTAAAACCACTTTAGTTCGCTGCAAGCTGGGCGTAGGCTTGCTTAACATCGCTTACTTCAACAACGTTTATTCCAACCGTGCTTTCCACGCTTTCAGGAATTGTTGAGTAAATTGTTTGAGCTTGACAATCATTGAAAACCTGCCCGTTTATGATTGTATGGGTGCAGTTTTCCATTGTAGAGTTTTGAGTTATATTCACCACTCCTTCCCCAACTGGAATTACAAACTCGTTGAACCCTGCTTTTTTAAGTGCTTGGGCTTTGTCTAGAACTCCACCCACCTGGATTACACTTCCATTTAATTCAATTCCACCTGTAACACCAACGCCAGGCATTAAAGACTCGTTTTTAAGCAGTAGAATGGTTCCAATAGTCGCTCCAAGTCCAGCGCTGTAACCGTCCACCTCGCTTACGTTTGAATCAAAAGAATAGTAAAAATCTACTGTGTTTGATTGCGAAAGGGTTTGAGCGTCGAAGTTTTTGGCGACTTCAACAGCGTAGGAAAAAGAATTCTGCGTTTCGTTGGCAATTAAAGGCGAGGAAAGGCCGAAATCAAAAAAGCTTTTCCCGCTTCCTGGTTTTTCGGTTATTGTAAGGTTTACCACCTCCCCTCCTCCCGAGCTTGAAACCGCTACCAAGGGAATTATAATAGAATTTGAAAATCTAGTTGAATTGTAGGTTGAATTTAAAACCAATTTAACATTTGAAGAGTTGAATGAACAATTTGATGATTGAAGTTGAGGCTGCGCCGTGCTTACCGCGCCTGGAACGCTTGAGCTGTATCCTAAAAGAAACGAGAGGAAAACTATTATCGCAAGCATTGTCACAACTGTTTTGTCCAAAGAGCAAAAATCACCTTTTTAAAAAATGGTTTTCAGGAGATTGAAAGTCGATTGCAGCCAACAGCGGCAACAGCCCGCATCGCCTCGGCTTTGTAGACTTGTGAGCACGGGAGCGATTACTTAGAGTTGCTTCTTCCGACCTGGCTCGGTTCATAACCTCCCCCGTAACGCAAGGCAAAACGTCTACGGTTAAACGGGAGTTGAAAACTGTTGACAAACAACCTTCAATCAATTCATCACCCCGCTCAAAGGGATTGCGGCTTCCAAGGGACCCTTAACCCCCCGGCTATCCTGAAAACCGGGAATAAAAATGAATTTGCTTTATTTTAACCTTTTCTGTATGCTTTTTTTTTAACATCGCTTAAAATAATTTATATAATTATTAGTAATTTCGGTCCGAGCGTGTATTAAATAGATTTCAGTCAAAAATAATGGGAAAAAAAATTAAAAGCAAAAAAAACAAAAAAGCGAAAGAATTAAAAATAAAACAAGCAAAGGAATATGCAATATTTAATTCAAAGGTGAAATGAAAAATGGAGGATATTGTCGGAGAGGCTTTGAGGGGAAAAGGGTCTGTTAAAAAGGAAAGGGAGGATTTTTTTGAAACTCCTAAAATAATGGTTATAGGAACAGGAGGAGGAGGGTGCAATTCTGTCAACAGGCTTGCAAGAATGGGAATAAAGGGAGCTGATATGGTAGCCATCAACACTGACAGGCTTCACTTGACAACAATATCTGAAAGCGTTAAAAAAGTTTTAATAGGAGCCAGTATTACAAGAGGGCTTGGAGCAGGAGGATACCCTGAAATCGGAATGAAAGCCGCTGATGTTTCTAGGGACGCTCTTGAAAAGATAATGTCAAACGCTGACTTGATTTTTCTGACAGCTGGAATGGGAGGCGGGACAGGAAGCGGAAGCGCTCCAGTAATCGCTGAAATAGCCAAGAAGCAGGGAGCTATAGTAATATCTATTGTTACTTATCCTTTCGCTCTTGAAAGAGCTAGGCTTGAAAAAGCAGACGTTGCTCTTGAAAACTTGAAAAACCAGTCTGACACTATTATTGTTATTGATAACAATCGCTTGGTTCAGCTGGTCCCTAATCTTCCAATAGACCAGGCTTTTAATGTCGCCGACGAGGTTATAGCAAGAGCAGTTAGAGGTATAACGGAAACAATAACCACTCCAAGTTTGATTAATCTTGATTTTGCCGACGTTAAAGCGGTTATGAGCAACGGAGGAGTTTCAATGATTGCTGTCGGCGAGTCAAAGGGAACCAACAGGATTAAGGAGGTGGTGGAAAACACTTTAAACCACGCTCTGCTTGACGTTGACTACACTGGAGCTACTGGAGTGCTTATACATATAACAGGGGGAAGCGACATGACTCTTGGAGAGTGCAACCAGGTTGGAGAGATGCTTACAGAAAGAGTGGATCCAAACGCCAGCGTTATCTGGGGCGCTAGGGTGGACCCTGCTTTTGAAGGAAAACTTGAGGCAATAGCAATCTTCACCGGTATTAAAAGCCCGTACATGCTTGGAAAGCAGGTTAAACAAACACCGCAGAGAAAGAACGAGTTTGACGTTGGAGAGATAGACTTTCTCTAAGGTTAGTGAGTAGAAATGCTGGCCTCGCTTAAAACGCTATTAAGAGGGGATTACGCGGTTCCGGCGTTTAATGCTTACAACACTGAAACGGTTCAGGCTATAATTCAAGCCGGCGAAGAATCTGAATCACCGCTTATAATTCAAGCGTCTGAAAGCGCTCTTGAGTACGCCGGGCTTGAAGAGTTCGCTGCTTACACACTGCAGGCGGTTAAAAAAACAAGAATTCCAGTAGGCGTTCACCTTGATCATGGCAAGAATCTTGACACTGTGAAAAGGTGCGTTAAAAGCGGTTTTACTTCTATAATGCTGGATGGTTCTTCAAAGCCTTTCAATGAGAACGTGAAAATTTCACTTCAAGCAAAGAAGATAAGCGGAGGAATTCCAATAGAACTTGAGATTGGGGCTTTAGCAGGCAAGGAAGATTATGTTGAGGAAAAAAAAGCTAGGTACACCAGCCCTGAAGAGGCAATGCGTTTTTATAGGCTTACAAAGCCAGACGCGCTGGCGGTCAGCATCGGCAACAGCCACGGTTGGAGTGAAAAAAAGCTCAAGCTTAATTTTAAGCTTTTAAAGGAGATTAGCAGTGAAATTCCAACACCGCTGGTTCTTCACGGCAGTTCCGGCGTTTCCGACTCTCAGATTAAAAGGGCCGTTAAGCTAGGGATTAGAAAAATAAACATGGACACTCAGTTGAGAAAATCATTCACTCTGGCGCTTAAAAAATCGCTTGATGAGAACTCTGACATAAACCCCAGAACTCATCTTGAAAAGGCTAGGGAGGCTATGAAAAAAACCTGCATTGGCAGAATTAAAGTTTGCGGTTCAGGAGGCAAGGCTTTCAAATAGTCAAGACATCCAACTTATTTATCTGATTAAAAGAAGGGTTTAAAAGCTTTTTAAAAAACAAATTATGAATGACTGATTTTTATGAAGAGTATAAAAAGCAAATAGATCAGGCAAGGGACGCGTACAAAAATAACGCAGGTCATTACATAAACACTGCTAAGATGCTTCATGAAAAAAAAGCAGACCCGGCCTTGATCACGGCCGCTTTGTTTCACGGGTTGAAGTTCTATGAAATCCCGCAGCAGAACTACAAAATTGACAGGGAGGCGAGGGAGCTCATCCATCATTTCCATCAGCATTATAAAAGCGAGGAGAGGAAGGAATTCAAGTCAAATCTGGAGGATATAACAATAAACCCAAAGATTTTTCTTTTGAGATTGATGGATCAAAAAGAAAGAGTGTCAAACCCTAAAACAAGCGAGAAGCAAAAAAAAGAGGCTGCTGAAAGAATCCTTAGAATTTATGGCCCTCTGGCAGAGCTTATGGGGTTGCATGAAATAGCAAATGATATTAAGAATAAGGCTTTCGCTGTCAAAGAGCCTAAGGAGTATGAAAGAATTAAAAAATTCATTGAAAAACAGGGTTTTGAAGGAAAACTTGATGAAATTAAAACGGATTTGACTGAAAAAATGAAAAATGCTGGCTTAGACTTCAAATTGGAGGCAAGAGTTAAAAGCCCTGCCAGTATTTTTTACAAGGACAGAAAAATCAACGATTATATTGGAGTTAGGATTATAGTCAACAGCATGGAAGATGTTGAAAAGATTAGGGAGATTGTAAAAGATTATGGAAAGCTTATTGATGTGAAGGATTATATTAAAAATAAAAAGCCGAACGGGTATCAGTCGCTTCATTTGATAATGGAAAACGATATCGAAGGAGAGAAAACCCCTTTTGAAGTTCAAATAAGAACAAAAGAGATGCATGATAAAATACAGGAAAGCGATAATATCAAGCATGCATTCTATAAAAGTGGTTTAAACAAGCAGCTTGACCCTAAAATGGAGGTTATAAAGAAAGCCAATCAGTTTATGGACCAGAATAGGGAGAAAGAAGCATGGCGGCTTATAGAAGAATCTAACAGGTATGATTTGATAAACGTGAGGGTGAAAGTGCAGGGCATTGAAGGCGCTGATTATTTTCTAAACCTTCCTAAAAACTCAACTGTTTTAGACGCGGCGTTCAACCTTCCTAAAAATATAGGCGGTTTAAAAAATCCTTTTCACTTAGGCAATTATGTACAGGGTGCGTTTATAAACAATAAAAACACAGGCAAGGCCGGAGTTCTTAAAAACAACGATGAGATAAGGTTGAGAATATCAAAAAAACCGCAGAGGCACTCTCCAGATCTTTTAAGAGCGGTCAGCACAAGCAGCGCTTTGCAGGGTTTAAAGGAAAATCATGAGATTTTTTCAAAAGGCGCGAGTCTACTATCTTGAAAAAAAAAAAGCTATAGTTATTTTCTGGCTTTGTCAAGCAGAACTTTTAATTCGGCGCTTGCCACCACTTGTCTGGTGGAATCGATAACATCAGGATTGACTGAAATGCTGTCTATTCCAAACTCCACTAGTTTTTCAGCGAACTCTCTGTATTCTGATGGAGCTTGACCGCAAATACCAACTTTAACCCCGAATTTATGACAGGTTTTTATTACATGTTCTATTGATCTTAGAACACTCTCGTCCCTTTCGTCAAAATCTTCTGCTACGATCGGATTGTCCCTGTCAACACCTAGGGTTAATTGAGTCAAATCATTGGATCCAATGCTGAAAAAGTCAGCCCCTGCCTTGCAGAACTCTTCCGCCAGAATAACTGTTGAGGGTACTTCGCACATTATTCCAAGCTTGAAGTCATGTGATTGAAACAACCCACCTTTTTCAACAAGGTTTTTAACTATTTTAAACTCGTGAACTGTTCTGACTACAGGTATCATAAGCCAGAGGTTTTTGAATCCCTGCTCTCTTACTCTTTTAACTGCTTCAAGTTCAAGGTTGAAAACGTCAGGGTCTTTCACGTACCTGAAGCAGCCTCTGAATCCAATCATGGGATTGTCTTCCTGCGGCTCAAACTCCGCTCCTCCTTCAAGATTTCTGTATTCATTCGTTTTGAAATCGGTGGCCCTGTAGATAATTGGTCTTGGGCTGAAGGCGGCGCAGAATTTTCTCAATCCTTTAACCAGCATTGTTATGAACTCTTCCTGCCTGCCTTCCTTTAACAGTTTTTTAGGGTGTTTTCCAAAACCAGCTATCATGAACTCTGCTCTCAGCAGGCCAACACCGTCAACGTTTTGTGCGGCTATCTTGTCTGCGCTTTCAGGTTCGGCCAGGTTGACGTAAATTTTAGTTCCTGTGACCAGTCTTTCAGCTCCTGCTTGTACTTCAAGTTTTATTGGCTGCTGCCTTTCGACATTTCCTTCCAATACAACTCCGTTGCTCGCGTCAACGGTTATAATCTCTCCTTCTTTTAAAACAACAGTTGCTTTTTCTGTTCCAACTATGCACGGCACTCCCAATTCTCTTGAAACTATAGCAGCGTGGCAAGTCACCCCTCCCTCGTCGGTTACTATTGCGCTCGCTCTTTTCATTGCCGGAACGAAGTCTGGCGTGGTCATTCTTGTC
>JAMCXP010000023.1:5226-7839 GCA_023474775.1 Candidatus Martarchaeota archaeon | reverse complement strand
AGTAAAAACATACAGAAAAGAATACTTCAAAACAACTCTCCCTTCGACAAACCGCTGTTCAAAAACGTTATTTCAAAGGAAAGAAAGGACATAGCAGAAAGCGACGAGCCTTGCGTGATCCTAGCGCCTTCGGGAATGCTGAGCGGAGGGACATCACTTGAATTCCTGAAAATGCTAGCCCACGACCCTAAAAACTCGCTGATATTCGTTGGCTATCAGGCGGTGACAAGCCTTGGAAGAAAAATACAGTCCGGGCAAAAAGAAATTCCCCTGGTAAACTCAAACAATAAAATTGAAACGCTCAAGATAAATATGGAAATCAACACAGCCGAAGGGTTCAGCGGGCACAGCGACAGAAATGAATTGATTTCATACGTTAAGAGCTTGAGGCCGAGACCGCAGAAAATATTCACCCTTCATGGGGACGAAACTAAATGCGACGACCTTGCCAGAACCCTAATGCACATAACGCACGCAGAAACGCGCGCTCCAATGAACCTCGATTCGATGAGACTTAAATAATTATAATATTAAGATTGGATACAAACTTTAAAAAATCTTTTTGACCCTCAATAAACAATATGGCTAAAATAAAAATAGGAAAAAACCCCTCTGAAGACATCTACAAATTTTACAAGAGCAGACAGAATGGAAAAAAAGAGTTCAAGACAAGACCCAATCCTCTCAGTGAAAAGGAGCAAAAAGAAGCGGTAAATAAGATAATGAATCTATACGATTCTCAACAAGTTCCTGGAATAAAACCTGAGCATCAAGCCGAGCTTCAATCCATCTACCAAAAACTGATTTTAGAAAAAAAGAGCATAAGCAGAATTAATTTTAATACCCTTAAAAAAATACACTCAATATATATTGGAGTCTAGCTTTTAACCTCCCCAACGAAAAAACCATGGTCAACTTCAAAAGGATCCAAAATCACGAAGTCAAGAATTCTGCACTTCTCTTCAAGCTCCTTTCTGCTTTTATCGTAAATGACCTTCGGTTTCTCGCTTGAATCAACGCACCTGGCCTTCAAGGCTATCATTACAAAGCCTGATTTGAAAAAAACAGCGTTCCTCAAGAGAATCTCAACCTGCTGCGGGTCTGAAAGATCGGCGTAAACAACGTCAACTTTTCCAACCTCAGCGTATCTTTCGGGAAACCTAGCATCCGCGAAAATAGGAAATATATTCTTTCTTTTCTCGCTCAAGGAAATCAAATCGCTCATGGAGCGAGGCGCGAATTCAACAGCATAAACAAATCCATTCAACCCTACAATATCACTGACATGAGAAACGGTCGTCCCGTTGGCAGCGCCCAAATACAATATTTTTGAACCTTCTTTTATAGGAAGATTTTTTATTCCCTTCAAAACAGCCGCCGCCAGCTTGCTTCTCTTCTCCTCCCAAATCCTGAACTCGTCCTTTCCAACTTGTATTCTTTTCTCCCCGTAAACGCTTATTCCCTTAACCATGTTAAGAGTGGCTGCCTTCCCCCCGAAAGAGTAAACCCCTGGAAAAAACTGCTTCATGCACTTAAAAAAGCAGGAATCAATTTTAACTCTTTCCTTAAACTTGATTTAAGGCTTGTTTTCAAAAAAGGATAGAAAAAATAAAAAGCTTGCTATTTAAAAAATAACTCAGGCCAGGATGGCAGAACGGCAATGCGCTAGCCTTGAGTTGAAAAAATGAAAGCTAGTCCCTTTACGGGGTTGGGAGTTCGAAATCTAAAAAACGAAAATCTCCCTCCTGGCGTCAATTCAATAAAAATGAATCAAAATGCAGCAAGAGTCAATCTACATTACAACGTCAAAAATGGCGGGGGCTGAAACCACTGGAACTGCCAGAACCCTCGCTTTTTTTTTAAACGCCAAATTCCAGAAAAGAGGCTCGAAAACCTTCAGGAAGATAAAGGAAAAGGCGGAAAAATACGGGTGCAAAGGCATAATAATAATTGAAAAGGATTTTATAAGATTCCACCCTCAGAAAAAACAAGTAAAAGCTAAAATAAGCGTTAAAAAAAAATCAGAAGTCAAACTATCCGATTGTGCTGAAAGCAGCGCTGTCTTCGAATTTTACTTTTTAACACTGAACATTTAAAAGAAATGAAAAAAGAAAACATAATATACATTCAAAACCCTAAAACAAGAAAGATACTTGAAGTTAAATTAAGTGGCTGAAAAATGGAAGCAGTGATAAAAGTAAAATTCGAAGACAGAAAAGAAGCGCTGAAGGCATGCAAAACGCTGAAGGAAGGCGCCATGGAAGACATCAAGACAAAGCTTGAAATAAAAACACTCGACAATCTTCTAGAAGTGAAAATTCAGGCCGAAAGCATATCCGCGCTCAGAGCGGTCGTCAACAGCGTTATAAGAGACTTAAAAACAATAATTGAAATAAAAGAAGCTTTGAATGGATGAAAGTTAAAGAAATAATAAAAAGGCAGAACAATAACAATTAATAATCTTCTTGAACTAATTCTAAAATATTAATCAAAAAGAGGTTTTCAAAATGAACGAACAGGAAGCATTAAAACAGCAGATTCAATACCTTGAAGCGCAAAAACAATCTTATTCAATCCAACAGCAGGAAATAGAAAACGCTTCAAAAACTCAAA
>JAMCXP010000023.1:0-5216 GCA_023474775.1 Candidatus Martarchaeota archaeon | reverse complement strand
TGGATTGAATAAGATTGTTTTTGCGCTTCAAAAGAAGTGGTGGGAAGCACCGGAGCGGTGTACAAATACGTGGGCGGGGTTTTGGTGCAAAAACAAAAGGAAGAGGTCTTAAAAGCGCTTGAGGAGGAAAAAACAATCCTTAAATCAAGAATAACAATAATAGAAAAGCAGGAAGAAAAGCTGAAAAATGCAGCAAGCCCGAAATCTTGAAAAAACGCTTGAAAAACTCAAAAAGCCGATTTTAATCAGCTTTCATTCCGTCGCAGACCCTGACGCAATAGCAAGTGGAATAGCCCTTCAGCAACTGCTAAAATCAAAAAACCCTGACCTTAAGCAAATATCCCTCAACTCTCAGTCAAAAAAAATAATCAAAGAGCTTGAAATAAAAATAGAAAAAATTGAGCAGATTGAAAAATATAACTCAGTTATATTGGTAGACGTTTCAGATCCTGAAATGCTGGAAAGCTTTGAGGAAAAATTCAAGCGGTTCGCGCTTAAAAAAAAGCTTGTGACAATAGACCACCATGAAACTCTCAAAAAAATAAAACACAGCCAAAACTTTTTCAGCCAATCAACAAGCTGCAGTGAAATAATCTACTCTTTGTACAAAGAAAAAAACCTAAAACCTTCAAAAACAACTTCTTTTCTCCTGCTTTTAGGCTTGATAAGCGATACAAACTATTTCAAGGAGGCGACCCCAGACACTTTTCAAGCCGCTTACGAGCTTTTGAAAAACTCCGGCAAAAATTATTTTCAAGCCCTTCAATTGCTTAAACAATGCGGGACAGACGAAGAGGCTAAAAGCGTGATCAAAGCGATGAAAAGCGCAATTGTAGAAAACGGGGTTTCAACATGCAAAGCTGAAACGCACAGAACGCAGTGCGCTTCAATCCTTTCAACCCTAACACCTATAGCCATAGCGATGGGAAATGGAAAGATAAGCGTGGTGCAAAACACTTCATGTTCGAATCTCAATGTAGGAGAGCTGGTCAAAAAATGCGCCAAAAAATTCCATGGCAACAGCTGGGGTCATGAAAATATAGGAGGATGCGAGGTTCAAAACACTGAAAGAGCGGTTGAATGGCTCAAAAAAGAGCTAAAACAAGAACGCTTGCAATCGCAAGAGTCATCGCAAGCAACTCCCTCCAGGAAAAACGGTCTCCAAGGAAAATAAAAGAAAGCACCGCCACCACGGCCGTGCTGAGGCTCATAACCGCGGTCACCACCGCCACTTTTCCGAATTTCAGAGAGTAGAAAAACAATCCAAAGCCGGCAATGGACAGTGCCGCAACTAAAAATAAAAGAACGACAAAAACAGGGTTAATAGAAGAAACCTGTTTTGTGGCGAACATCAAAACCACAAAAACCGCAAGCGCAACAAGCACTGGAACCGCCAAACCCTCTGTAATCCCAATCATTGAAATAGTATAAGAATTGCTTAAATACTTCCAAACAATGTTTGCAATCGAATACAAAACCATTCCAGCAACAGCGTAAATAATCCAGTCAACCAAAACAAAACCACCTATTTTTAATTAAAAGAAAAACAAAAAAACATTTAAGGTTATTCCTATAAAAACAATTGATTAAAACAGCATGAAAATAGCAGTAATGAGCGACTTCCACCTAGGATATAATGAAGATTCTTTCACCCAGGCCAGGGAAGCGCTTGAAAAAGCATCAGCCTTTGA
Organism: Candidatus Martarchaeota archaeon; assembly: GCA_023474775.1. Lineage (GTDB taxonomy): Archaea > Micrarchaeota > Micrarchaeia > Norongarragalinales > UBA8480 > DTNV01. The sequence goes on along the minus strand of JAMCXP010000023.1, from coordinate 3,525 downwards.
TTTGATAATAATATGCGGTGACTTGTTCGACTCAAGAAATCCGAACCAGGAAACCATCTACGAAGCGGTTAAAATGCTGGCTGAAACAAAAAAAAAGCTCAAACCACTAAAAATAACTCAAGGAGACGCGGAATTCCAAAACGTTCCAATTGTCATTCCAGGAACTCATGAAAGAAAAAGCAAGGGAATGCCGAATATAATTCAAATATTGCACGAAAGCGGGTTGCTGGTAAACACACACGCTGTTAAAACAAGAGTTGAAAACCTTTCAATACAGGGAATGGCCGGAGTTCCCGACGACCTTTCAACGCAAGCTTTAAACGCAATGAACTTCGAGCCTGAAAAAAATCTTTTCAATATCTTCCTTCTTCACCAGACCATTAAAAACATTGAAGAACCGTCAAGCGATTTTCAAGACGGAATATCAACAAGCGACCTGCCGAAAAACTTCGACTTGTACTGCAACGGCCACATTCATCATCATTTTATTTTTAAGAACATTCTGATACCTGGGAGCACGGTTGTAACCCAAATGAAAAAAGTTGAAACCAATTCAAAAGGATTTTACGTCTACGATACTGAATCTAAAAAAGCAGAGTTTCAAGAAATAAAAACGAGAAAACTATACGTAAGTGAAATCAGCCTTGAAAACACGTCGGTAAAAGAAATAAAGGAAAAAATAGAAGATGAAATAGCTAAAACTCCTGCCTCCATCCCACTGCCGATGCTTAGAATAATAGTAAACGCCACGCTCAAAGAAAAAGAAGATTTAGACTTTAAGATAAAGACATCAAAAGTTTTGCTCACGGTTGAAAAAAACATAACATCTTCAACTCTGAAAGACAAGATAAACCAGCTTAGAAGCATGGACTACAAAAACAACAGGCAAAAGTCAATCGAAATGGTTGGAAAAAAATTCGATAAAGGCGATGAGCTATTCGAAGCGTTAGAAAAGGGAGAAATGGAAAAAGCGGCGGCGCTTTTATAACCGACGTCATGCTTAAAAAACTATCAAGATGGCTTAGAATGCTGGGGCAAAATACAATCCATGCTGGAGATTACACTGAAGATGATGACGAAATCATAAAACTCTCAATCAAAAACAATGCTGTTCTCCTCACAAGAGACGAAAAGCTTTACCAAAAAGCGGTTCAATACGCAAAAGCAATTCTTATAAAATCAGATTATTTGGAAGAGCAGCTGAAACAGCTGAATATAAAACCTAAAGAATCCCGCTGCACTCAGTGCAATGGAAAATTGATGAAAACAGAAAAACAGAAAATAAAAAACAAGATTCCCAAAAAAGTGTTTCAAAAAATAAACCGCTTTTGGAAGTGCGAGGAGTGCGGAAAAATATACTGGAGGGGCGGCCACTGGAAGAAAATTAAAAGCATAAAAAAAATATTAAAAATCAAGTCCTAGCACTTAAAAATCATTTCATTGCCTTGGGTGTTTTGACTCCCGACTGCTCGAAGTAAGTTCCCTTGTAAGGATTTTTAACTCTCGTGGTTGTTCTTGCGAAGATAACGTGGGCGAATCTCGTGCCCGGCTTTAAAATAATATTGTAAGGAGCGTTATTAAAAACTTCAAGTGTTATAGTACCTGAAAAACCAGCGTCTATTATTGTGGGAGGCATCGCCAGACCGTGTCTGGCCGCCGTGCTTCTCAACTCAACAAATCCCATCAAATCATCTGGAAGAGTAACCTTTTCAACAGTCGACAAGAGAACGTGAGACCTGCTGTTTATTATTATCTCGCTAACCTTCTTTTCTATGGTGTAAAGCTTTTTAACCACTTCTTCGTCTGAAATGTCAATGTTTATATTGTTAAACTCATCGGTGTAATAAGCAACCTCGTCGGATATTCTCAAATCAACTCCGTTCTCCCTTATAGTGTCCTTGCCAATGGGGTCAATAACAAGTCTTTTGTCTTTGATGTAATTTTCCAAGTCAAAATCTGAAAGAATCATGCACTTTTTTAACCGACAAAATTTTAAAAACCTCCCTCATAAATTTGTTTTCACTAATCAGTGGTTTAACATCGTGTTTTTAAAGGTTTTTTGCTTAACTTTAAACCGTGGATTTTTCTAAAACAGAAGATCTTCTCATAAAACACGATTTTCCGTTAATTCAATCAGCGAAAGGAGCTTGCTTTAAATCGCTGGCAAGGGAAGTTGAAAAAAAACAAATCAAACCGCCATTCTTCCTCAAAGGGTATGGAAAGGAAATCATTCACAAAACCGACTTCGGACTGGTTCAGCAGATTGAAAAAATGGAAGAGTTTGAAAGAAAATTCAACGTCATGAGAAAAAACAGGAAAGTTGAAACATTTGTGGCGCAGGAAAAAAAGGAAGGAATTGAATTCATGATAGGCGCTTTAAACGACCCTATTTTTGGAAAAGTTATACTCTTCGGCTTAGGAGGAGTGGGTGTTGAATTGTACAACGACGTCTCTCTTAGAATAGCCCCGTTAAACAAAGAGCTTGTGAAAAGCATGGTTTTCGAAACAAAAGCCGGCGTTTTCTTCAAAGGATTCAGAGGTTTAAAACTAAACTATGAAAAAATGGAAGAGCTGCTTCTTAAAACTGAAAAAGTATTTACCTTTCTGAATTTTAAATCCCTTGACTTCAACCCTGTTATATTAGGAAAAGACGGTCCTTCAATAGTGGACTTCAGAGTGGTTTAACATGTTTGAAACTTTATTCAACCCAAAAAACATCGCAGTTATAGGAGCTTCAAGCAAGACTGAAAGCGTTGGCTACGGGGTGATGAAAGGACTTCTGCAGGGATTCGTAATGAACAGTGGGTATGGAAGGCCTTTCTCGGGAAAAATATTCCCGGTAAACCCAAACCTTGAAAGAGTGATGAGCCTGGAATGTTTTAAAACAGTTTTAGATGTAAAAGAAAACATAGACCTAGCGGTGATATGCGTTCCAGCCGCGATTGTTCCAAACATTTTAACGCAATGCGGAAAAAAAGGAATCAAAAACGCGGTTATAATATCCGCCGGGTTTGCAGAGATAGGCGTTAAAGGAAAAGAACTTCAGGAAAAAATGGCTTTGACCGCGTTGAAATATAAAATCAACATTCTAGGCCCAAACTGCCTTGGATTTTTGAGACCGTCGACAGGACTTAACGTTTCATTCGCGCTGACAAGCCCTGCCCCTGGAAGCATTGCATTCATAACGCAAAGCGGCGCTCTGGCGGACAGCGTTATAGACTGGGCTGTAAAAGAAAGATACAGTTTCAGTGCGATTGTAAGCGTGGGCAACAGCGCTCTTCTGGACTCAAGCGATTTTATAGAATGGGCCGGCGAAGATCCATTCACCAAAGTTATAACAGCGTATATAGAGGGAATAAACGAAGGCAAAAAATTCATGGACGTTTTAAGCAAGGTATCAAAGAAAAAGCCTGTGATAATATTAAAAGGAGGAAGAACAGAAAACGGAAGCAGGGCGGCCGGAAGCCACACCGCCTCGCTTGGAGGTAACACGAGGGTTTTTGAAACCGCGGTTATTCAAAGTGG
>JAMCXP010000020.1 GCA_023474775.1 Candidatus Martarchaeota archaeon | reverse complement strand
AAGCGCTTGAAAGCGCTGTGCTGGTGTTTCCGCCTATTTTTGACTTGTTTTTGGTCCCGTCGTAATTTATAATTATTTGATCAAGTTTTTTTTGTTTTTCAACTTCAACTCCAATAAGTTTTTTTGAAATTTTTTTAACCTGTTCGACCGCTTTTAAAACTCCTTTGCCGTCAAACCGCTTGCCTCCGTCTCTTAATTCGATTGCTTCTCTGCTTCCTGTTGAAGCGCCGCTTGGAGCTATTGCTTTTTCATTGAATTTTCCTGCTTTGACTTCGGCTTCTATGGTTGGATTGCCTCTTGAATCCAGAACCTCCAGTCCTTTTATCTCGGTTATTTTCATTTTTAAATTATTTTCGTTGTTTGGTTAATAAGTTTTTCCATGAAAGAAAAAGGGAGGTATTTTTTATTCTATTGGTTAATATAATACAATGTTTCCCCCAAGACTCAAAAAAACAGGAAGCCCGCCCTCTTTCGACTATTCAACGTCAGGATTGAAAGAGTCTAACGTCTCAGGCATTTCATTGAGAGTGAACGGGTGGATGACTGTCAGCATTGAATACTATATCAACTTCAAGTGCGATGTCTGCGGTCGAACTGTTTTCAGCCAGAATGTGAGGGGCCTTCCTTTTGAGGTTAGGACCGTCAGCGACATCGATTTTTCAGCCATCCAAAGCATTGATGTTGAGATGTTTAACAATATTGGAAGGCACGTTTTCTTTGAAAGCCATTACTCTTTCCAGTGCCCTTTGTGCGGAAGGTGGGTTGGAAAAAACCACGAGGACTGTCTTGACAAAAACCTTGGGGTTTGCAGATTCTGCGGCAATTTCCTGAAAAGCGAACAGACTTTATAAATTTATCATTTTCCGCAAGTTATTTATATATGAATTGCTTAAAATAATGCATGAGTTGGAATTTTGGGGTTTCAGAAATACTTGTTTTAAGAGAGGTCGTGCGGCAAGAAAAACCCTCAAGCGTGAAAGCGCTTTCCATCAAAACACGCCTTTCAGACACAGTGGTTTCAAGAGCGTTGAAGGAGCTGTCAAGCAAAGGAATGGTTTTCTCGAAAAGAAAAAAAACAAAAATAATTTCAATATCAGATGCGCCGCACGCGCAGGCATTCAAATCCCTGTTTTTGACTTACCCTTACATTGATTTCAGGATTCTATCGCACTACAACATCAGGGTGTTGGCTGGGCTTGTCTTTCCAAACGCTTCTGTTGCAAGAGTTGAAAGAATAAGCCTTCTGCCAAAAGTTACGGTTAGACGATTATTGGCAAGGCTTTTGCAAAACGCGTTGGTTGGAAGAAAGGGTTCTAACGATTATTTTATAACCCTGCCTGAACTTCAAAGCGCGGTCAGCGAGTATTGCGCGTTCATTGCAAGAAAAAACGATGACGTTCCGGGGGGTTTGATAACAAGAGGATTTTACGGTTTTCTTAGAACAGACTCTGCTCGAATCCCCTCTTTTATGAAGCCAACCGGTTTAAGCGTTTTAAATGAGTTTGGGGTGGCTGTAATTCAAACCGACTTCAAGGACTACTACTACAACGTTTTCAAAAAAGTCAGGAAACCATGCATTGAAGAAGCGGTGATACATGCTCTTATAAGAGCGGAGCATTCAAAGAATTCAAGGGAAAACTCCTACGCTCTGCTGGCGCTTCATAAAAACCTGAAGAGGGTGAATGTCGTAAAATTTCTAGAAATAGCCGGTGATTTGAACGCAACACAAACCGCCGGGCAGTCGCTTGAATTCGTTCAAGGTTTTGCAACAAAACCATTAATGCATGACGAGATTTCAAAAAATCTTGAATTCAGGGAGCTGGTGAAGGAGTATGAATGAACAATACTCAAAAGCGGACATCGAGTCGGTATTCAAAAAAGCTTCAAAAGCACTGCATAAAAAGATAAGGTTCTTTCTAATAGGAGGGTGCGCGATGACGTTTAGAAACCTCAAACCGTCAACCAAAGATGTTGATATGTTGTTCGAAGAAGAATCAAGCGAGCAGGCGCTGTTCAGAGCTTTGACAGAAATAGGTTTGGAAGAACTGTTTCCAGGCTCTCACGAGCTTGACCTTAAAGCAAAAGACATTCTTATAAACAGTCAAGGTCTTCAATTCGACCTTTTCACGCGGACAGTGATGGGAGGGCTGACGTTGAGCAACAGAATGAAGGCCAGGGCAGAAAAATATAATGACTATAACCTGCTTTCAGTGTTCCTTGCTTCAAAAGAGGACATCTACCTCTTCAAGGCAATAACCAGCAGGCCCTTTCCAAGAGACTACGAGGACCTGATAACACTGCAGCAAACCGGCCTGAATTGGAGTGCCATAATCTCAGAGTATAAAGCGCAGGTAAAAGGAAGGGAGATTGAAAAAAACCTGTTAAAAAAGCTTTCAAGCCTAAAGAAAGAAGGAATCGTAAACCCGCTCATGAGAATAGTAAAATAAACATGTTAGATGTCCAGCAGAATCCTGACGCTCATCTTTATCCCTTTCCTAAGCTCAAACTCGTGGAAGGTGGCGGCTTTGACAGCTGTTTTTCCAAATTCAGGTGTTTGGCTCGCGCCAAAACACGTTGCAGTCAGCTCATGTCTTTCAGCGTCAAGCTTTTCTATGCTTATTTTCTTGAAGAAAACCTCTTCAGCGTCGCTCTTTGCCAGCACGAGGTTTAGAGTGTCTATGAAAAGGCTTTCAACATCGCTTGATTTGACGTGAATTCTTATCTTTTTGTCTGGCCTTATCCTATCTGTCTTTGAAATCGTGAAAAGCATTGCCTCTGCGGAGTTTTCTGTTAATTCTTTCAAGTTTTTTCCAAACGCCCTGAATAGAACGTCGCTCTTGTGTTCAAGAAACCTGAATTTTATTTTTCTTTTCATTTTTACTCACTGTTTTGTCATTGAATAGTTTTTTAATCCTTTTCTGATTTAAACTATTCGATTAAAATGAACTTCAATCCAAATCAGATAAAGAAGATGATGGACCAGTTTGGCATAAAGAATCAGGAGATTCCGGCTTCAAGGGTTATAATTCAGCTTAAAGACGGGGGAGAGACGATAATATCAAACCCTAACGTTGTTTTGGTTGACATGCAGGGAACGAGAATGTTTCAGGTTACTGGAACGGTTGAGGAGTCTGAGAAGGGCGGAAAGGAAAAGAGCGACGCGCAGCTTGTATCTGAAAGCACTGGAGTGGATTTGAAGACTGCTGAAAAAGTTTTGAAAGAGGAGAACGGGGATATCGCAAAAGCTATATTGAAGCTCAAGGGGTAATGTTTGTCAAGCGTTTGCTCTACCGATGTAATTGTGGTTATAGACTAACATTTTATATATTCGTGGAGTGTTTTGATTATCAAAAAAATAGAATAGTTTTTTAATTCTTATTGTTTAAATCATTTTTTATGAGTATTCAAGGTTCGTTGTTGAAGGCGTACTTCACTCTTGAAGACAAGTATTATGGTTTGATGGATTTTTTCGAGAAGATTAAAATTCCGGTCTACGAGTTTTTCGTTCATCCTATTGAAAACAGGAGAATCCCGAGCTTTCCTGTGTTTTTGATTATATTAATAATTATTCTACTGGCATTTGGGCTTGTTTTTAGGAGTCCGGTTCAAAAATTTGATTTGACTCTTTCTATTTCAGGTCCGTCGACAGCGCAGGTAAGCGTTTTTCAAGGGGCGGTTTCCCTGACAAAAACTGTTTCTGAAGGAAGTTTTAATGTTTTCACGGTTTCAAAAGGGCTTGTTTTAATAAAAGTTTCAAGCGCTGGTTTCGCAGAGAACATCACTGACTTGAATGTTGAAGGCGATGCTGCTTTAACTGTAACCCTACAGCCTCTGCCTTCACCTAAGAGCAACGCTTCGATTCCGAGTTTTTCCGGAATTCAAATTCCATGATTTTAAAAGTGCAAATATAATGATTAAGGAAAGATTTTTAAATTGTTATAATTAAATATTTTTAATGGTTGGTATGAAATATTCTGCGAATTTTAAGTTATTGTTTTTTATATTGATTGTTTTCATATTTTCATACCTAAACAATGCTTCTTTTAATAATGTTTCTAAATCAAATAACACTTTAACAAGTTTTAATAATTTTTATAACTCAAATAACATTTTAACAAGTTTTTGCAATGGGTCTGATGTTATAAATTCTATTGTGCTTGGAAATAATTACAATGAAACTGATTTTACGTCTTCTTATAATGATAGTAACCACACTTTTTCTAATTGCAGTGTTTTTCTTAATGCAAGTAACAATAACCTAACCTTGTCTGGGAATTATACTGTAAATGGCAGGCTGCTTATACTTGGGAATTATGTCAGCATTTATGGCAATATAAACGCTACGAATCTCACTGTGAATAGCAATTGTCTGAATTTCAATGGAAATATATACACTTCAAGCTACGCTCAATTTTTTGGCAATTCATCCAACTGTACAAGTTATTTTAATGGAACGTTGAACATAGTTACTCCTTCAGCGCCTCTTATTTTTAACGGAAATACTTATTCCGTATTGTTTAATTTTCAAGGGCCTTTAAGCTTTAACGGAGCTACTTTGAATTCGACCAACCCTGGTAAAACAAATAATACTATTGACGCTATAATGGCTTTAAACGCTTCAAGTATTGATATTAATGATTCAAATTTCAATGTTTTAACCATTTTGAAGAACAGTACTTTTAATTCTTTAAATCCTATTATTATGGCGGGTAATTCAAATGCCAGCAAAGTTAACTTTTATCCTTGCGTTTACTCTCCTGACAACAGTTTTTCAGCTTCAAACAATTGTATTCCTATTTATCTTTATGGAAGCTTAACTTCAAATAATTTACCCTTGCCGACTGGAAGTTTGTATTTGAATGGGCTTGTGGATTCAAACGATAACAGCATTGCTGATTGGTACTCCGGGTTGAATCATGTTTATAATAATGTTTTGAGCAACGGTCAGTTAAATTTAACAGTCTTCGTACCGCAAGTAACTTTCACCTCTATTGCTTTTTTAAGCTTGACTTTTTCAACTTCCAATCCTTTTGACTGTTCACAGGGGAGTTATTGCACTAAGTATTTTATTCCGGTGATAACTAAATGAATAAAGCCATCTTTTTAGGATTTTTGTTTGTTTTAATTGTTTTAGTTTTACTGCCTGGTTTTTCAAAGTCTAGAACTGTCTGTTCTTCGCCTTCTCAAAATCCGTCCTGCCCTTCAGATTGTTTGAACTCCGGAATATCCTGCAGCCAGCAGTCGGCGGGATCTCAAACACCGACTGTTGTTGGAACTGACTTGAATTGCGTTAAAACAATAAATGCTGGGTGCGGTTTTTCACTTAATCTTCAATTAAGCATTCCGAACACCTGCCCTTCTAGTTTCAGTTCAACCGGTAATTCAAACTGCGGTTTTTTAAGTTTTCTTTTAGGTGGAACGAATAATTGCAGCAATTATATTGACGCTGGCTGCTTGAGCAACGATTCAGCTTCCTGTCCGGCAGGATATCAAATAGCAAATTCCACAACTTGCAGCTTGCAGGGAACTCCTGTTAGTCTTTACCAGGAGTGTTGTGACATTCCAAACTCTCCTCAGACTTTTTCAATTCACAATGTAACGTGCTCTTCTACTTCTGGAACAAATTACGATTATTCATGTGTGGGAAGCGCTCAAAACTGCACTTTGTCTGATTCGAATGCGGTGAACTGCCAGAGTGGGTATGAATGCAATGCCAACAGCGCTTCTCAAAGCGATGATTGCATAGCAATGCCTTATACTATAACTGGCGTTGTCGTTTCGCCTTCCAGCATTTCAGTGTCTCCTGGCTGCTATCAATTCAGAGCCAATCAAACAACTTCGATAAACTCTCAAATACCTGCTACGGGTGTTTTGTGGGGTTCTAATGATTCTTCAATTAACGTTTCAAGCAATGGCTTAGCTTGCATTCCTTCTAATTATTCTGGGAGTTTTCTTGTTACAGCTTCTGTTACTCCTTGGCTTGGATTGGCTAGTGTTAATGTTATGAATATAACTAATTTTTCAGTTGCTCCCTCAACTGTAAGGGCTTTGGTTGGAAGTGATGTTTATTTTCAATCTGGGGGGGTTTCGCCAGCTTCTGGAAAAAGAGTAGGTGTTTTTTCAAGTTGGAGTGTTAGTACTGGATACGGGTATTTTGAGAGCAGTATGGACGGGCAGGTTTCGTATTATTCGGCTAGTGGCAGTGGGGTTTTGTTCAATGTTGGACAGACGCCTGGAAATTATTCCATTAATGTCAACTACGGTTTTTTGAATTCTACAGTTAATATAAGCGTTTTATCTTATTCTCAGTACACCCCTCCTCCGCAGGGAGTTCCTCCAATACTTAAAATATATCCTCCAAACGCCACGATTCCAAGCGGTCAAACCCAGCAGTTATTCATAACTGCCACTGATATTAATGGAATATTTCTTAACGCCAACAATGTTAGTTGGAGTGTTGCTAATAATACTGTTGCGTCCGTTGATTCGAATGGATTGGTTACTGGATTGAATCCTGGATTGACAATGTTAAATGCTTCCGGTGGGGGTTCAAGCGCTGTAGCGATTTTAAGTGTTAGTGAATGCTCTCTTGGAAATATTGGCCAAAGCAATACTGCTACGATAAACGGGGTTTCTTGTGTTGTAAAAAGCACTTGCATTCCAACGGGTTTTGGCTACACTGGGTGGAGTGTAGGAACTCCTGCAGATGCTTGTTGCGGGGTTTTCTTCAACGGAACGGCCACTCCTGGTTGTTGTCCTGCGGGTTTTGAAACTCAAGATCCTAGTTGCAGTTGCACTTCAGGACAGACTTTAGGTCCTGTGTTCAGGAACGGGTGCTGGGGTAATCTTAACTGCGGTTCTGACAATCTTTTTGACGTTTTTACAGGCTCTAATGAATGCAATTCGGTTCAAACAAATAAGTTATCAGGAGTTTTATGTGCTTTCACTAATTACAAATCCAACTATAAATCTTATGAATATGGCTGTTTGAGTTTAACTTCTTCTACCTTACCAACATCCTGCTATTTGATGTTTAACCCTCAAACATTGAGTATTGGCCAGAATTTTTCAATTTATAATTACACTTATAATCTTTTTGATATTTCAACAACTGGCGCGGGAGTGATGCTTAATATTTACAATTCAAGTAGTTTAATCACAACTTCTCTTATTGGAAACGGGGTTACGGCAGTGCTTCCCACCGCAAATGTTTCAATTTCAAGCATAGCCTCTGATTATTCGTCTGCTATTTTAAATTTCAGTTATTTAAATTGTACTTTTAGTTCAATTCCGGTTGTTCCAAAAACCGAACTGTTTTTAATACAATTACAAACTCCTGAAAATGGTGGTACAACTACCATTTCACAACCTGACTTCGCTTTTAATGTTACTGGGCCAGATGCCACTTATTCATGCGCTTTGTATGTTGATGGTTCTGTCTATGGAAGTAATTCAAGCGTTTACAACAACACTCAAACAATAATAACTTCTAACAATCCAATAAGTAGTGGTGATCATAATTATTATATAAACTGCTCTGGCAATACTTTTAGTGTTATCAACAATTCTCAAACGTACTCATTTACTCAGAACGCTCCGCAGATTTCTATAATTCTATCTAACCCTACAAATTATGGCGTACTTTGGACTCAACCTGGATTTACCAAAAATTGGCCGGTTATTTTCAATTTTACAGCGCAAGGTCCTGATTCTTCATACAATTGTTTTTTGAATATTGACGGCGTTTTATATTCAATTTCGGCAATTAATAATACTCAAATCCTCGCTTCTGAGGATTTAGATAATGGAACTCATATTTACAATGTTTCCTGCTCGAATGGAGGTTTAATCTCAATTTCTAAAACATACACCTTCTATTTAAAAAATCCTAATTTGTTAATTAATTTAATTTATCCAATAAACGGTCAAACAGTTAGTACTTATTATAATACTATTACGTTCAATTTTACTACTAATTGTTGATTCAACACCGTTTTGAGATATA
>JAMCXP010000009.1 GCA_023474775.1 Candidatus Martarchaeota archaeon | reverse complement strand
GAGGAAAAAATGAAATTGAAACTGAATGGGAATTCATAGAACTGCCCGAATGGCTTAAACAATTAACAAAGGAAATGCAGCAGATTCTTTCAAAAACATGCGAGCCTCTTGGAATAAAAAACCCTTCAAAAAGACAGCTTTTGGAAATAAGAATCGCTACCTTATCTCATCTTCACCACAATCCTTCTGGGTTCAAAACTCTGAGTGTCATAGCAAGGGCGATAAACGTGCTTCATGTTTCAGAGCTTCTTGAAACGCAGGGGTTGAAAACCACGCTTGATTTTTTCAATGGAATGAATGAAAAGAAAAGCAAGGCGGTTAAAGACCTTTTAAGGGACGATGATTTTAATAAGGTGATGGAGAAAGTTAGCCTTTTACTTAAGGAAAAGAAAGAACACCCTAAATTTGAAAAGCTTTTAAAAATAGTCAAAGAAGAGGTTTCTCAAAATCATTCACTGATAATATTCGCTCAGTACCGAAGCACTGTAAGAGAAATTGTTGAAATGCTTGAAACTAATGAAATCAAAGCAAGGCAGCTGATAGGCAGAAGCAACGCGGGAATGAAGCAGAAAGAACAAGTTGGATTGATAGAAGAATTTAAAAATAATTCTTTCAGTGTTTTGGTATGCACGAGCATAGGTGAAGAGGGGCTTTCAATATCCAGTGTTGACATGGTCATTTTCTTCGAAGCAGTTCCGTCAGAGATAAGATTGATTCAAAGGAGGGGCAGAACCGGAAGAGTTAGAGCTGGAAGGATGATTGCCCTTGTTTCCAAAAACACCAGGGACGAGGCCTATTTCTGGGCTTCAAGAAACAAGGAAAAGAAAATGCAGAGGCTGCTTTTAAGAATGAAAAGAAAAACAGACAGTAAAATAGAGGAAGGAAAAGAAAATACAGGGGTTCAAAAACCAAACGCTGTAAATGAAAAAACCAAAGAAAAAGAAAAGAAAAAGGTGAACCTGTCAGATTGGACATAATATATGACGACCGTGAAAAAACCAAGGCAATAGAAATTCTAAAGCAGAAGTTCAAAATGGAAAGGCAGAGGCTTGAAGTAGCTGATTTCATAATATCAACAGATATAGGAATCGAGAGAAAAAGAGCGGGCGATTTCGAGCAGAGCATAATCGACGGAAGGCTTTTCAGCCAGGTTGAAAGACTCAAAGAAGAATTTGAAAAGCCATTGATAGTTATTATAGGTAACGATTTTGAAAGAATAACTTCTAAAGCCCTGTCAGGAGCTTTCATATCTCTGATAGTTGATCACAACATCCCAATAGTGTTTTTAAACAATGAGGAGGAGTTTGCAGAGTTCATTTCAAGAATAGTCGAGAGGGAAGGCAAACCCGCAAGAGAGAGAAAAACAAACTTTTCAAGAAAGAATAAGGATTTGAAGCTCCAGCAACTTAATGTGATTGAAGCGCTTCCAGGAGTTGGGCCCATGCTCGCAAGGAACCTGCTTCAAAAATTCAGGACGATAAAAAACCTGTTCAACGCCGATGAAAAGCAGCTGAGAGAAGTTGAAGGCGTGGGTAAAATAAAAGCAAAAAAAATAAAAGACTTGTTTTTGAAAGAAGATTAATGAAAATATTCATTGCAGCAGACCACGCCGGCTTTTACCTAAAGGAGAAAATAAAACAAAAACTCTCAAAAAATAATAGTGTTGTGGATTGCGGTGCTTTTGTTTTTGACAGTAAGGATGATTACCCTGACTTTATAAATAAAGTAGGGAAAGCAGTTTCAGAAGGAGAGGGAAAAGGGATTGTTTTAGGCGGTTCAGGGGTCGGGGAGTGCATGGTTGTCAATAAATTCAAAAAAGTTAGAGGCGCCCTTGTATTCAATGAGTATACCGCAAGAAAATCAAGGGAGCACAACGATTCGAACGTTCTATGTCTGGGAGCGAGAACAATCTCAGAAAGGAAAGCTCTCAAACTTGTTGAAGTTTGGCTTTCAACGACATTCAAAAAAGGAAGGCATTCAAGAAGGTTGAAGAAGCTTAGAGAGATTGAAAAAAGGAATTTTAAATGAATGTTCGTTGTTTATTTGTGTTTTTGATAACATAACCTTAGATTGATTGACTTTTAGATTATGAAAACGGCTGCTGTGACGACGGTTGTCCAAAGGCCGTTTTTGTCGCATATTGCCGATTGGTTTATGTTCATTGTCTTAACTATCTTTTCGCTCATTTTGAATATATGCTCCTTTTCGTTCCAGGCGCTGTTCACATCGAACTCTATTCCAAGCGTTGACGCGAGCATTGAGGCTGCGAGATCTTCAGCGTAGTCTCCTGCTTTTTCGTCCGTTTCTCCGAAGGAGTGGTGCTCGCTTAAATAACCATACTGGTTTGAATCTGCGGGTATAGCAACTCCAACGCTTGACGCTATAAGTCGGTTTGGTTCGTTTGAAGCGTTTCTGCTTATGACAACGAATACGATGCTTCCTGACTGAAGTTGTTGAAGACCGTCAGTCTTGCTTATCTGCCTGCAATTTGGGGGTAGGATGCTTGAGACTGAAACAAGATTGAATCTTTCAATTCCAGCGTCTCTCAAAGCCAGCTCAAAACTCGCCAGTTGGTCCTTGTGTTTTCCAACTCCCTTTGTCAAAAAAAAGTTTTTTGGAATCATTTCTGGTCATTTTCAAAAAAAAATAATGTAGAGAATACAGGATAAAAATAAAAACCTTTTTATATATTTTTTGTCAATTTTGAGTTTTTTCTTCTTTCAAGTCCATTTGGAACGTTTCGTAGAATTTTTTTGTAGGTTTTAAAATTCTTGTAAGCCCGTTTTTATCAGAGCTTATATACTCTTTTTCTTTTAATTCTTTAACGTAGGTATAAATCTCGCCTCTGAAATAGTTTTTAAGCTCGCTTTGTTTGACTGTCTTCTTTTTTGCTATCAGCCCTAAAATTTTAATGGCTTTTTTAGAAAGCTCTGAATTTTCAGATATTTTTGAAACCAGCTTCACATAATCGCTTTTAACCTGCATTGAAACGCTCTTCTCCCCTACTATTATCTCCAAAGCGGTTTCCCTTGAAGCGTAATCCTTCTTAAGCTCTTCAACCAGCACTCTGACTTTTTTTACTTCAATGCCGGTTATCCTGCTGAGCTCTTCAATCTCCACGTTTTTGTTTTCAAAGAAAACAACTGCTTCAATCATGTTTTTTTCTTCCATATATAACTTTAATTTTCAAACAAGAGGTTTAAAAGTTTTTTGAGAGCTAATTTAATTGGAAAAAAAGGTGATTCTATTTTGGATTTTTTAATTTCACAGGATAAGTATTTGGAAGCAGGAGTGCACATCGGCACTAAAACAAAAACAGGTAAGATGAGGAACTATATTTACAAGGCGAGGGAAGATGGGCTTCATGTTCTTGACTTGAAGAAAACAAACGAGAGAATAAAAAATGCGATAACAATGCTTTCAAGATACGACCCGGCAAATGTCTACATAGTCGGGGGCAAGGACAACGCGAAAACTCCTATATTTAAAATGTGTGAGCTGACCGGCTTTAAACCAATAGTTGAAAGGTTCACTCCAGGAAGGTTTACAAACCCTTCAAGAGAAGATTTCAACGAGCCGGCGATTGTATTCATAGTCGATCCTGCCGTGGATAAGCAGGCGCTTAAAGAAGCCTTTGAGTCAGACGTTCCAACAATAGCGTTATGCGATACTAACAATGAAATAAAATATGTTGACCTTGTAATACCTACCAACAACAAGGGAAAGAAAGCTCTTTCACTTATATTCTGGGTAATTGGAAAGGAAATCTGCAAGCTTCAGGGGAAGAGAGAAGAAGACTTTCCTGAATTAAAAGATTTTATGGGTTAATTTTATGAGAATTCCTGCTGTTGCGGGTTCTTTCTACCCTTCAACAAAAGGAAAATGCGTTGAATTCATAGAATCAAATAGTTGCACTGAGAATACAAATTCTAAAGTGGTGGTAAACCCGCACGCCGGCTGGGGTTTCTCGGGAAAAACCGCAATTCATTCTTTCATGTCATTAAAAAACAGCGGTTCAAACCGGTTTTTGATAATAGGCCCTTCTCATTATTTTTCGGACGGGGTTTTTTTAAGCGGCCAGGATTGGAAGACTCCTTTAGGAATCGCAAAACACGATAAAAATCTAGTCAACCAGCTTGGTTTTGAAGTAAACGAAAACTTTCACGAGCCGGAGCATTCAATTGAAGTTCAAATTCCTTTTCTTCAATACTTTTTTAAAAAATTCACTTTCGCCGCTCTTCTTCTAGGAGACCAGTCGTGGAGTTCATGCCTGCAGGTGGCTAAATCCATTCCTGACGACGTGGCGGTGATAGCAAGCTCTGACTTCACCCATTACGAGCCTGAGAAAACAGCAAGAAGCAAGGATTTCGAGGCGATTGAGCTTGTTGAAAAACTGAAATCAAGGGAGTTCAGCGAGCTTGTTGAAAAAAACAACCTTTCAATTTGCGGTTACGGTCCTATAACCATAGCAATTGAAGTGGCTAAAAGAAATTGCAGGAAAGGAGTTTTATTGGATTTTTCAAATTCAGGAGAAACAGGAAGAGGGGTTGTGGATTACGTAAGCCTTGCTTTTGTTTAAATGGAGTGCAAGAATGAGGGAAAGGAACAAATCAAGAAAATAATGGAAAACCTCCATGCGGTTGTCCTTTTCACTCCTGCTTCGCCACTGTCTCTTATTTCCTCCACAACACCTCTGGTTTAATTACAAGGCTTGCTTGATATAAATATTTTTTGTTTTTTTTCACGATAGTAACATTGGCTTAAGTCGAATTTTCAGCTTAACTCATAGAAAAAATAAAGAGAAACGCTGCTGAAAACGCTTCCCAATATCACAAAGTTAGTGGTCCCGTTTTCAATGAAATTAAACGCCAATAGAAGGACGAACAAAACGAATATTGCAATATTAAGATAAAAAATCGCTTTTCTAAGTTTCTTTTTTTCTTTCATTTTTTTTCACCATAACCTTTTAAATACATTAGCATTACAATTATTTAAAACTTGCTTTGACTTAAAAAGCAATGAAAAAGAGGGTTTAGAATGGATAATTATGAACGTTTTCAGTTCCCCCCTGCGCCTGTAAAAGCGGGAGAAGAGTACGATGTTGAAATACTTGACCTGTCAAGAAGAGGAGATGGAGTGTGCAAGATCGAAAAATTTACGATCTTCGTACCTGGAACCTCAAAAGGAGAAAAATGCAGGATAATAATAAAAGAAGTTAAAAGAACTTTTGCAATAGGGGAAAGGGTTTAAATCAAACCAACTTCCTCGACGCTCACGCTGCTGACTCCCTGGATTTTGGAGATTTCCTCTTCAAAATCCCTGGCTTCGGAATCATCGCATGTAAAAGAAACTTTAATTGCCTTTGTTCCGAAGACATAGTCTTCTATCTTACCTGAGTTGTACCCGCTTATTTTCTTTAATTCTTCAAGCATTTTTTCTATTTTATTCTGCTCTTCAGGAACCACTGTTAGAAGTGTTAGAACTTTTCCCATTTTTAATCACGGTCCTTCAAAGCCGCAGGAACTGCAAACATATGCGTTTCCAGTCTTTCTGCAATCTTCGCATCTTATTATAGTTTCAGTGCAATTTTCACCAGGGCATTGAAACTTCACGTATTTTAACGTGTTTCTGCCGCAACTTGAACATACTGCCATTTTTTTCAATCAACCTCGATTATTCTTAGAAAGAATTAAATTATTAAACCTAAAATATTTAATCTTATCGGAAGGGGTTATGGTATAACTTGGATTTTTTGTGAAAACCAAAAAGAACGGAAGCTTGCGGTTTAAATGCAAAAAGCTTCAAATCGGGGTTCAAATCCCCGTAACCCCGTTTTCAGCAAACTAATTTTAAACTTCTATTTCCCAATAAAACTTATAATGTTCAAGAAAACAATTGAGGATTTCACATGCTTTAACTGCGGTTTTAAGGTAAAAGGCAACGGGTTTACGGATCATTGCCCCAAATGTCTTGCAAGCAAGCACGTTGACATTGAACCAGGAGACAGGCTTTCAAAATGCAGGGGTTTGATGCTTCCAATAAGCATAGATTACTTGAAGCATGAGTTTACGATAGTCTACATTTGCTTAAAATGCGGTTCAATCAAAAGAGTTTCAGCGGCGCCTGAAGATGACAAGCAAAAGCTTGAATCCCTGACAAGGGTTAAAAAAGCTTTAAACAATAAATTTAAATAATTTAATACCCAACCTTAAACAATGAGCTCGATTCGATATCTAGGGCATTCAAGCTTTGAGATTAATCTGGAGGGAAGAATAATCTACACCGACCCATGGTTCAATCCAAAGCCAAAAGAACTGACTAGGACTATCCAGCCGGTAATAACCGCTTTGGACGTCAAAAAAGCTGATTTTATTTTAATAACTCACGAGCATTTCGATCACTGCGATCCTTTTGACGTTGCTGGAATGGAAAAAAGAACTTTCGCAAACGTTCTAGCTCCGGAAGAAACTTTGATAAAACTTGACATTCCTGAGAACAAGAAAGTGAGTGTGAATGAAGGGGACAGCTTCAATCTTCAAGGGGTGGATTTTACTATAACCTCGGCGAAACACCCTCAGAGCGTTCACCCTGTGGGTTTTATTGTTGAATACAATGACAAAAGCTTTTATTTTGCAGGGGATACTTATGATTTTTACGACATGAATCTGATTGATGTTGATGTTTCAATGATTCCAATAGGAGGGAAATACACGATGGATACTCTAGCAGCGGTCAACGCTTTGAAGAGAATAAAAACAAGCTTTGTTATTCCAATGCATTATAATACTTTTCCTGCAATAAATGCGAATGTGGAGGATTTTGCAAAAAGAGTAAAGCAGGACACGAAATGCATTCCAGTTGTTTTAAGGGCCGGAGGAGAATTTAATTTTTAAAAAAAAAGGTGATTTAAATTGATTTTAGGTGGAAGAATTCTGCAGGTAAACGGAAACAAGTCAAAGGATGAAAACCCGAAAAACTACAATGTTAATGTTAAAATAGACGAGGTCAAGTCAGAGAAAACAAGAAGCGTCATATTCTATACCTACACTGTAGACTACACTGATATTGGGCAGTTGAATGTAAAAGGGGAATTGTATGTTGATGAAAAGGGTTTGGAAAAAGAATGGAAGGACAAAAAACAACTGCCATCCCCTGCGCTTGAAGACGTTCTAACCGCTATAATGTATTCAGGCTCAACAATAGGAACGCTTATGGCATTCGCTTTGAATCTAAGCGCGCCTCTGAACATGCCTAAAGTGCAGATTCAAAAAAACGAGTCTCCGGCTAGCTAAACTTTTTTTCTTCATAGATTGAAAGAAAGGTCAAAACAAGGAAAACAGCTACAACGTAAAGCGGAAGCGCTATTCCGAAGAAAAACGGCTGGTTTGAGCAATCGCTTGTGCAGAACTTCGGGGCGAAATAAGTGATGTAAGTAAGCCATAGTGAAACAATAAGCCCTATCAAACTCAGAGCGGTTAAAACCACGGAAAGGTTTTTTTTGTTAAACGCTAAAATTGCAATGCCTACAATCGCGAGAAGGAAGGATATTATTCTCAAAGTCCAACAGTAAATGCAGGCTTGATAACCCATCAAGCTTAGAGCAACGCTTGTAATTCCGCTGATTAAGCTTATGATTATTATTAAAATAATTGTTTGCTTAAAATCAATGAAATGCATGCTTTCTTTTTTGAAAGTAACCTTTAAAAACATTATCGCCTCAAAAATAATCAATTAAATCCGTTTCACTGCTTTAAAGCAGGAGGAGCTTATCATGGAAAAAATAGAACAGGCAATAGAACAAGCAATTGCTTTCAAAGGAAAAAGAAAATTTCAGCAGAAGGTCGACCTTGCGGTAAACTTCGAAAGGGTAGACTTCAAGAAACCTGAGAACAGGCCGTTGATTGAAATAGAACTTCCGCACGCCCCATCCAATTTCAAGGTGGCTGTTTTCGCAGACGGTTCCCCAGCAGTGGAAGCAAAAAAATACGCGGATCTTGTAATAGGCGGTTCTGAAATACAAAATTATGTTACCGATAAGAAGAAACAGAAAGAACTTTTGAAATATCAGCTTTTGTCCACGCCGCAGTTAATGACGGTTGTTGGAAAACAACTTGGACAGGTTTTAGGTTCAAAGGGAAAGCTTCCAAAACCAATACCTCCAACAGTTGATCTGAAAAGCTTTATAGAAAAATCAAGAAAAACCATTTTTCTAAGAAGCAAGGGAAAATATCTTCCTGTTTTGCATTGCATAATAGGAAATGAAAACATGAGCAAAGAGGAAATAACTGAAAACGCGTCAGCGGTTTTGGATGTTCTAAGAAAAAGGTACGGTGAAACCACCATAACGAGCGTTTACGTGAAACTTACAATGGGAAAAGCCTTCAAAGCGTGAATTTAAAATGATAACAAAAAACAAGAAAATAGAAACCGTCGAGCTAATCTCAAAAAAACTCGACTCTTACAAAACAATAGTAGTTGCAAGCATAGAAAGGCTTTCCTCAAAGCAGTACAATTCAATCAAAAAAAAGCTGAGAAAGGACGCTGAAATAATATTCGCAAGGAAAACGCTTTTGAAAATGGCGTTGAAAAACAAAAACATCAACATTGAGGAAAAAATGAATGGAAGTGTTGTCTTGATTCTAACAAACCTAAACGCCTTCAAAATCTACAACCTCTTAAAATCAAATAAGTCAAAAACAAAAGCAAAACCAGGAATGGTGGCTGTTTCAGAAATAATAATTCCCGCCGGGGAAACAAACCTAGCTCCAGGCCCAGTGCTTACAGAATTAAAACAAGCCAAAATAGATGCGAGAATTCAAGGTCAAAAAATAATGATTCTAAAAGACTGTGTTTTCCTAAAAAAAGGAGAAGTGGTATCAAACGAAAAGTCTGCCATTCTTTCAAAACTTGGAATAGAGCCGTTTGAAAGCAGAATCTCAGTGATATCTGTTTACGATAACGGGCAATTATATTTAGGGCAGGATCTTGACGTTGATGAAGAGCAGCTTAAAGTGAATCTTGCAACCGCAAGGCTTAACGCTATAACCCTTGCAGTTGAAATAGAATTATTCACTCCTTCAACCGCACCTTTAATACTTTCAAAGGCTTTTTCAAGAGCCAGGGCTTTGGATGCCAAGATAAACGTTGAACAAAAGGTAGAAGATTCGCACCCTCA
>JAMCXP010000029.1 GCA_023474775.1 Candidatus Martarchaeota archaeon | reverse complement strand
TAAAAAGGCTCTTCAACCCTTCCAATCAGCTCTTTGGCCTTGTCTATTTGTTCTTGCTTTGACCCTCCTATTGCGAGTTCTATGACGTCGGGTTTTTTCTTTAGTTTTATTTTTTCAGGCTGGGTTGAAACCACCAGTCTAACCTCGTCGAAATCGAAGTCTTCGAGTTTTTTTGTTTTTTTTGCGGGTGTTAAGGCTCTTTTAATGTTTTTAGGGTGAGCGGTTGCGTTTATCTCGCCTGTTTTCTTCAGGCCCACCGGGGTTTTTTTGTAAAGGGTTACGGCGTAGACGAAAACCGGCGGAACTTCTATTATTGTAACCGGTTTGGTGACCTGCTGGTTTTTAAGGGGTGATTCAGAGTCTTCTATCATTAGAACGTGTCTCATTCCTGCTTTGTATCCTGCGAATCCGCTCACTCCTTTTTCTTTGCTCCAGGCGTTCACTCTAGGTGATATGACCTCGGATCTTTTTCTTATTCTGAATGCGAGGCTTCCATGTCTCGAGTAGTGTAACATTTTTTAAAAATCACTTTTTTTTAATCAGGTTTTTACTGTAACCGCTAGAGGTGGCGTTTTCTTGTACAGTATTCTGTACTGGCAGTATGGGCATCGTATGAACCCGCTTTTGATTTGAATTTCCTCGTCAGTGAACTCCTTGCCGCACTTTCCGCAGATAAACTCCACCATTTTTTTTCAAAACCTTTATTTTTTTTTAACCCTGTTTTAAACAATGTTTAAAGCCAGGACGATTAATATTATCAAAACCACTGCTTTTAAGCCTTTTCCAAAAACTTCTGTTGAAGGAACTGATTCTGGCTTTATTCCAAACGCCACGGCGTAAAGCGCGAGCGCAGACATCAGCAATGTTTCTGTTGTCGTGATGCTTATCGACTGTATTATTATGATTGCTGCTATGATTCCTATGACCATTGTGGTCAGGTTTGAATCGCCTATTGACTTGAACGCCATCAAGCCAGCAATCAAAAAAAATATCAGCTCTACTCCGCTTATCATTTTATTTTTTGAAGAAATAAGTTTAAAATACCTTATGGTTGAAATGTTTGGCGTCCAAAGCAGGGTTTGGAATGCGCGTTGCAAAACAAGGGTTTTGTTGAATTTTCAAAAGCAAAGCTTTTTAAATACATAATATTTAAATAGTAGTTTAACCACAATTGATTTAAACTTTTCTCTGATTTAAAATGTTTTTTAAAATAATACTTGAAACCAGCAGGGGGAATCTACTTCTTTCAGGCGATTCTAAAAAACCATTGGAGAGAGTGCCTCTTTTTCTGAAGGGAGAAAAGGTCGCTGAGATTTTTGAGACGATTGGAAGGGTTGAAGAGCCTTTTTATCTTGCAAAGCCTTTGAGAAAGGATTTGAAAGGGAAGGTTTTGTCTTCAAGCAGGAGTTGAATTTTTGAAAAAAAAAGGTGGTTTGGTAAAATGATAGCTAAGTGTCCCGAGTGCGGGGGTAAAAATCTAAAAAAAGATTCTGGCAGAGGGGAGATAGTCTGCAAGGATTGCGGTTATGTTATAGAAGAGAACACTGTTCAGGAAGGGCCGGAGTGGAGGGCTTTTGACAGCGAGCAGAGAAATTCAAGGATGCACACCGGCGCTCCTTTGAAGTATATGAGTCCTAACAGGGGTTTGGTGACTGAGATTGACCAGTACAACAGGGATTCAAGAGGCGGGAAAATAGACTCTTCGCAGCAGGCGCAGTTGTACAGAATGAGAAAGTGGCATAAAAGAGCTTCGATTTCAAACAGTATTGAGAGAAATCTTTCAATTGCCTTGACTGAATTAAGCAGGGTGGCCACTCATTTGAACCTTCCTGAAAATGTTAAGGAGTCAAGCGCTTTATTGTACAGGAAGTGCGTGGAGAGGGGTTTGATAAGAGGCAGGCAGATTGAGAGCGTGGTCAGCGCGGTTATTTACGCTGTCTGCAGGCAGTATTCGATTCCAAGGACTTTGGACGAGATTTCAAAGATAGCTGAGATTCCTAAAAAAGAGATTGGAAGAACTTACAGATTAATAACGCAGGAGTTAGAGTTGAAGGTTCCTTTGACCAACCCTAGGTTTTACATTTCAAGGTTCGTGAGCGCCTTGAAATTGTCAGGGGACACTCAGGCCAGGGCAAACGAGATTTTAGACCAGGCTTTGAAGAAAGGTTTGATTTCAGGAAGAGGGCCTATGGGAGTGGCCGCTGCTACGGTTTATATAGCTTCGGTCATGACCAACGAGAGGAGGACGCAGAAGGAGGTGGCGGACATTGCAGGGGTTACTGAAGTTACAATCAGGAACAGGTACAGGGAGCTCAAGAAAAGCCTTGGGTTGAAGATCAGCATTTAAATGGGTTTTTCAGCTTAGAACAGGTAAAAAACTCCTATGACTAGTAAAGCAATGCCAAAGCCTAGAGAGAAGTAACTGAGTAATTTGTCTTTGGTTTCCAAGGACTGCCTGCTTTCATCCCTCACGGATAGGATTTTAGTTGAACGATCGTATATCATTGCTTTTACTTTCTTTCCGTTTAGTGTTTGGTTAGTGTTTACCACTCTTCCCATAGCGAACCGCTCTTTTCCTGAAGCGATAACGGTTTCAACAATAGCTAATTGAGATCCAGTAAATGTTAATGAGTATGAAGGGGAAAGAATTATGCCAAGATTTGAAACATCGAAATCATCCGAAGAGGTTTTAAAATATTCAATCAAATCTTGTCCTAGTTTGTCCCCTACGCTTAACCATTTGTTATTATTATAAGGGTATAGAGTTAATGATTTTTCTCTTGTTAAATTAGCATTTTCAAAATCTATGGCTAGGTATCCGGTATCATCGGTCAGCAGTGTTGGGATTCCTTTTGCAAATTTTGCAACAGTTTTCCAGTATGAGCCATCCCCCATTTGAACATATTTTTGCAATTCTAGTTGATAGAAAAAGCATTCTTGTTTTGATATTGGGCTAATTAAAGGATTGCCTTTCTCAGGTATTAAATTTCCCTGGATTTCATTAAGCCCTTCAGCCGCGCCTTCGATTTTAGAAAGCGGGATCGCCTCAATTGTTTGCAGCAGGGAGAATTCAAGCCAGCCTGCAACTATGAACAAAACTCCGAATATTGCAGCCTCTGGTATGAAAAAGTTAAAAAAAATTTGAGAATGAAACTGATTGTTTGAATTTGTTAACCCTAATGTTATTATAAGCACAATTGCGAAAGCTAAAGAAACGAGTAGCACTCTACCTAAAATACTTTTTCCGCGTTTGTTGACTATTAAATCGTTTGGAAGAAGTGAACTTCTCATTCTTTCTAAATCTTTTGCGGAGAATTCATCAAAACTAAAACTGACCATTCGCTGTTTTAACCTTTCATGAAATTTTTGAGCTTGCTGGTTTTCTTGCTTCTTCGGGCGCTTGGAAGAACGGTAGCGAGGCGTATTTAAGCATGCCTGAGAAGAAAGCGTAGGGGATTATTTTTATTTTAATGTTATACTCATTTACAGTGTCATTGTAAAACTCTCTTCTGTCTGCTATCTCGTCTTCCATTTGTATTATAGCTTTTTGCAGTTCCATGAAGGTTTCGTCTGCCTTAAGATTAGGATAGTTTTCAACATCTGCGAACAGTGTTTTAATCGTGTTTGTTATTTGGTTTGAGGCGTCCATTTTTTTTTGAATGTCATCTTGTTCTTGAACGTCGGACCAGGATGTTCTTAACGCGGTTATTTTCACTAAAAGTGTTTTTTCGTATTGCATGTATCCTTTCACGGTTTCGACAAGTCTTCCTATAAGGTCGTGCCTTTTCTGGAGTAGAACATCAATATTAGCCCAGGCTTTTCTCACGTTGTTTCTAAGCATTACCAGAGTGTTGAATATTATTACAAAAACTCCTATTATGACTATTATAAAAATTATTATTATATCCAATATAAAGTTCAAATTATTTTCGCCTTATTTGTAGTAATTATAATATTTTAAAAAGGTTTTGATTTATAAAAAAACATTTTGATTTTTTAGTTAATGATATCGCCCTTTTTTTTTATTTCTTTGTTTAAACCCAAATAAGTTTTGCATGGTTATTTTATGAATTCAACGTGTGGAATTTTTTGGAATTCCTTGTCTCTCGTTAGAAAGTTTAATTCGTTTTCAACTGCTATTTGCATATCCAAAAAAGTCTACGTAGGAGAGGTTGTTTTTCTTGAATTTTAGTTTTAATTCGCTTGCCTTTGGGATGCACTCTATTGCTTTTTTCAACGACGGCAACATCAAAATAGAAATGTTTAAAAAATCTTATTGCTAAGAGATTATTGGTTGAAGTGATTTTTTTGAAAGTTTAGTGGAGGTTTTTAAAGATGAAACTGGAGGTTGAAGAGGTTAAAACCGAGAGTCAGAAGCTTATTCATAAGACCACTTCCGTTTGCCCGGAGTGTTTGAAGGTCTTGAACGCGAGTATATATGAGGAGAATGGTAGGGTGATGATTTCCAAAACCTGCCCTGAGCATGGCGATTTCACGGACGTTTACTGGAGTGATGTTGATCTTTACTATAAAGCCAAAAAGTATCAGAGAAACGGGGTAAAGCTTGAAACTTTTAACACCAAAGTCGACAAGGGGTGTCCTTTTGACTGCGGTTTGTGCGAAGCTCATAAAAGCCATTCTGGGCTTGCCAACATAGTAGTGACAAATAAGTGCGATCTGAGTTGTTGGTACTGCTTTTTTTACGCTGAAAAAGCAGGGTATGTGTACGAGCCAACGTTGGAACAGATTAGGAAGATGCTGAAGAATCTGAGAGGTGAAAGGCCGGTTCCTTGCAACGCGCTTCAGATAACAGGTGGGGAGCCTACAATGAGAG
The DNA here is from genome assembly GCA_023474775.1 of Candidatus Martarchaeota archaeon. Classification (GTDB taxonomy): domain Archaea; phylum Micrarchaeota; class Micrarchaeia; order Norongarragalinales; family UBA8480; genus DTNV01. The sequence continues at coordinate 5,287 of JAMCXP010000029.1, read as the reverse complement.
AGGATCTTGCCGACATAATAAGGATGTCTAAGAAGGAGGGTTTTGAGCATGTTCAGTTGAACACCAATGGAATAAAAATTGGAAATGATTTTGATTTGTTCAAGAAGCTCAGCGATGCAGGTGTAGGGGTTCTTTATCTTAGTTTTGACGGGGTTTCGAAGAAAACAAATCCGAAGAACCATGGCGCGATTCCAAAGGTTTTGGAAAACTCCAGGAAAACGAAGAACATGAACATTGTGTTGGTTCCAACGGTTATAGGGGGGGTTAATGATTTTGAGGTAGGAGACATTCTTGATTTTGCTTTGCAGAACAATGACGTTGTCAAGGGAATCAACTACCAGCCTGTTTCTCTTGTCGGCAGGATGCCGAGAAAGCAGAGGGAGGAAATGAGGGTTACAATACCTGATGTTATTAAAAGGATTGAGAAGCACACGAACGGAGAAGTTGGAAGGGGTGATTTTTATCCTATTCCTTACACAGGAGTGTTTTCTGATTTTATCGAAAGCCTTACCGGAAAGGCGCAGTATGACCTGTCGACTCACTTCGCTTGCGGAATGGGCACTTATGTTTTCAGGGATGGTGAAAGGCTTGTTCCGATAACCAGATTTGTTGATGTTGACGGTCTGAGCGAGTTTTTGAAGGAAAACACAGAAGGAGTGAAAAACAGCAACAAGGTCTTGTTTGACATAAAGTTAGTCTGGAAGTTGAAGGGATTCATAGACAATTCAAAGAAGCCTAAGTGGTTGGACATGTACAGGCTTTTGTTCGACACGCTTGTAAAGCATGATTATTCAAGTTTGGGAAGGCTTCACAGCAATTCTCTTTTCATAGGAATGATGCACTTCATGGACCTTTACAACTATGACATTGAAAGGGTTGAAAAGTGCGTTATCCACTACGCCACTCCTGACGATAAGATTGTTCCGTTCTGCGCCTTCAACGTTCTCCCTGAACTGTACAGGGACAAATCGCAAAAAATGTTCAGCGCTTCCCCTTGAAATAAAATTAGGGTAAAGCGTTTATTTTTTTACTAGTTGTTTCACTGTCTTAATTATTCCTTTAGAGTCCAACCCGAGGTTTTCGTATAAGATTTTAGGGTTTCCGTGCTCTATGAACCTGTCTGGAATTCCAAGCCTTGTTACTTTCTTTCCATTCAAAAGTTCTGCCACAGCGCCTCCGAACCCGCCTTCTATGACGCCGTCTTCAAGGGTTATAATGTTTTGTGTTTTTGAGGATAGTTCCTTGAAGAGTTTTTCATCAAGCGGTTTTGCGAACCTCGCGTTAACAACAGTTATTTTTATTCCCTGCTTTTCAAGCTCTTCAGCCGCTTGAATCGCGTTGTACACTAGCGGGCCGTACGCAAGTATTACGGCGTCAAAACCTTCCTGTTTAAGTATTTCAGCCTTTCCGATTTCAATTTTAGGCGCTTCGCATACGCTCGCCTCCCCGCGAGGGTATCTTATCACCACTGGTTGCTTTTGCTGAATCGCTAATTCAAGCATTGAATTAAATTCAGAGTCGCATTTTGGTGACATTAAAATCATTCCAGGAAGCGGGAGGGTCATTGCAATGTCGAATATACCGTGGTGCGTCGGCCCGTCTTCTACCAAGCCAGCCCGGTCAAGGCAAAACACAACCGGTGATTTAGGCAGGCAAATATCGTGCATTAGCTGGTCAAACGCTCTTTGGAAGAATGTTGAGTACAAGACAACTACTGGCTTCAAACCTTGAGATGCCATTCCAGCGGCTATTGTAACGGAATGTTGTTCCGCCATTCCAACATCCACCAGTCTTTCAGGATATTTTTCTCCGAACCCTCTTAGTCCTGTGCTCAGGGGCATTGCAGCGGTTATAGCTATTATTTTATCGTTTTTTCCTCCAAGCTCTTCTATTTTTTTTCCAAATATTTCACTCCACGTTGGGTTTGCCGATTTTTTAAGCACGACTCCTGTTTCAGGGTTGAACGGTCCTATTCCATGCCAAACTCCTATCTCGTCATTTTCTGATTTTGAGTATCCTTTCCCTTTAGTGGTTATTACATGAACTATTACCGGAAGGATTGATTTTTTTGCTTTTTCAATACCTTCTATTAGCAGTCCAATATTATGACCGTCAAGAGGACCTATGTATTCAAAGCCAAGTTCTTCAAAGACTATTCCCGATGATAAAAGGTGGAGCGCTCTTTCTCTCAGTCTTTTCAGCACTTCCATGCTTTTCTCGTCTTCCTTTGACTTATCCATTAGGTAATGAATATCATTTCTTACTTCATGGTAGATTGGAGAGTCGTATATACGGTTCGACACTTCAAGCCTGCTTGTGTACGCGGCAAGCCCTCCTACTGTAGGACCGTAGGACTGGCCGTTGTCGTTTATTATTATCATGAATTTTCCAGGTCTTAAATACCCGACGTGGTTGAGCGCTTCGAAAGCCATTCCTCCTGTTAAAGCGCCATCTCCTATGACCGCTGCTATTTGAAAATCTTTATTGTCAAGTTTTCTAGCTATTGCTATTCCTTCTGCAATGCTTATGCTTGTTGAAGCGTGGCCTGCTATGAAAGTATCGTAACAGCTTTCTTCAGGGTTTGTGAACCCACTCAAGCCTTTATATGTTCTAATTGTTTTGAACTTGTCCTTTCTCTTGGTTAGTATTTTGTGGGCGTAAACCTGGTGCCCGACATCCCATATTATCTTATCTTCAGGCGTGTTCAATGAATAATGAAGTGCGAGCGTCAATTCAACAGTTCCAAGGTTTGGAGCCACGTGACCTCCGTTGACACTGCAGACTTCTATTATCTCGTTTCTTATCTCGTTGGCGAGTTGTTGAAGTTCGAACAGGTTTAGCTTTTTCAGATCGCTTGGTTCGTTTATGTTTTCTAGCATGTTGAGATTGTATTTTGAAAGGAAAAAGAATATAAAACTTTGGTTTAAAGCGATGTTTGAATCGCCTTTTGACGAATTAAAGGTTGGGGTTGGTTGAAAACAACGTAAACAAAGCCTTGTTTACAACACGATAACTTATTTAACGCTTGAAGTGCAGAAAGCGCATTTAGTTGCTTTTACTTGTATTTGCGATAAGCAGTAAGGACAAGTTTTGGTTTGAGGAGCGGTTTCTTGTTTTTTAGGCGCTAGTTTTGACGCTGGTTTTATTATGAAGAAGAAAACAGCTATTGCTATTGAAAGAAACGCTATAATTGAATTTATAAAAGCGCCTACAAGAAAAGTGCTTCCGTTTACAGAGTAGGTTAGGCTTGCGAAGTTAACATGCCCTGGAATGCCTATTATTGGAGTTACAATATCGGTTACCAGAGCGGTTACAACCGCGTTAAATGCAGCGCCCATAACAAACGCTACGGCCAGATCAAGAATATTATCCCTTACTATGAAATCCTTAAACTCTTTTATAACTGACATAAACTTTATTTAATTAGATAAACTTTTAATTCTTTTTATTTGAACCACTTGATAAAAATTTTAAATATCATAAAATTTAGATTATTTAATTAATTGGATTTTAGAGCATAACCATTTTTTTCCCCAATCGCGCTGAATTTATTTGAATTAAAATGACTTGCTAGCGTTTTTATGAAAAGGGTTAAAAGATTGAGTTTTTTAATCTTGTTTATGTCTGAACCCGTCGCTTTTCAAAAATGCATAATGCCAGCGTGCGGGGCTACTTATAGCATTGGAGAAGTTTTAACTTCTTGTAAGCGCTGCGGTGGCTTGCTGGACGTGGTTTATGACTGGGGAAGAGTTAACGTTCCTAAAGATTTGAGGTTTTTTAGTTCTAGAATATTAGTAGGGAATTACAGCAATATTGCCGATGTGAGCGGGGTTTGGCGTTTTAGAGAGCTTCTTCCTTTCATTTCCTATCATGACCCCTATCTTTATTTGAAGGAGATTGTTTCTTTGGATGGAATGGAAGGATGGACCAAACCAGTTCATGTTTCAAGCGCAGCGGATTTCACCGGTGTGAACAGAGAGAGTTTTTACGTCCAGTTTGAAGGTCAAAACCCCACTGGTTCTTTCAAGGATAATGGGATGACAGCTGCCTTTACTCATGCTCAAATGGTCGGAGCTAGGATTGCCGCTTGCGCTTCCACAGGCAACACATCAGCTTCTTTCGCTGCTTACGCGGCTAACTCTGGCTTTTTGGAGAAGGCTTTTATTTTTATTGGAGCCGGGCGTATCGCCTACGGCAAGCTTTCACAGAGCTTGGAGTTCGGAGTCAAAACCATTCAGATTGAAGGAGATTTTGACGACGCGATGAGCAGGGTAAGGGAGTTAGGCAGGGATAAGGGTGTTTATTTGGTCAACTCAGTTAATCCTTTTAGGCTTGAAGGGCAAAAAACAATAATGTACAGAATTTTAGAAGGCTTAAACTGGAGGGTTCCTGATTGGGTGGTATGCCCTGGCGGCAATTTAGGCAACACCTCTGCTTTTGGCAAGGCCTTTGAAGAGTTGTTTGAGTTGGGTTTGATTAACAAAAAACCCAGGTTAGTAGTGGTCAACGCCGATGGCGCCGACACGCTTTACAGAATTTACAACGAAAAAAAAATTAGATGGAATAAAGGAAAGGTTGACTTGAAAATCATAGAAGATTTTTATGCCGAGATGGAAAAAGAGGGGAGAAAAGCACACACCATCGCAAGCGCCATTGAAATTAACAAACCCGTTAATTTGCTGAAGGCGCTGAGGGCTTTGGAATGGACCGACGGAGTGGTCGAGAAAGTTTCAGATCAGGAGATTCTTGACGCCAAGGCGGTGATAGGCAAAAGCGGGATGTTCGGCTGCGAACCCGCCTCTGCCACCAGCGTTGCAGGAGTGAAAAAACTAGTTGAAAAGGGAGTGATTAAAACCAAAGACATTGTCGTCGCCGTTCTCACAGGCAGCCAGTTGAAGGACCCAGACGCTATTGTAGGCTATCATGCCGAAGGTTTAAACTCGGCGTTGGATGAAAAGTTTAAGAGTTATGGAATTATTTCAAGAAGATTTCAAAACAAGCCCGTCAGGGTTAAAAACGATTTGAATGAGATTATAGCGGTTATGGGCATATAAAATCAAAACGCGTTTAAATATACAAGAGTAAACTCCCGCGACCATTTACAGTGGAAAACATCACTTGACAGAAGAGTGTTTTTTTTTGGTAGACGTTAAAAAGATTATGAATGATTCAGAAAGCCTTTGGGAGCTTAAGAAGCAGCTCTGGGAGTTCGGAAGTAATTTAAGTGAAGACCAGGTTTCCAAGCTGAAAGGGAATATAAGCGAGGTTGCCGGAATCGCGGCAAACA
>JAMCXP010000051.1 GCA_023474775.1 Candidatus Martarchaeota archaeon | reverse complement strand
AAAGTTGGTATTTTCGGTAGTAGATTGCCCTTGCTTCAAAAAGACTTGCCCAACATTTTCTGACCGCTTCAACAAGCGCATCCGCGCCTTTGATGTTTACGAAAGTAGCTTGCTGTCCTGCAAAGCTAGCTTCTGGAAGGTCTTCTGCAGTAGCGCTGCTCCTAACCGCCACAAGTATTTCTTGAGAAGAAGATGGGATCAAGTCAACGCCGCATAGTTTGTTATAAGCTTTCACAATGTCAAAAATAGTTTTCAAATGAACCGCCGTTCCCACTATAACATTTTTTATGTAGTCGCTTGCCTTATTTAAGGCCAGCTCGTCCTCGACGTTCAAACCAGCGAGAGAGTTTTTTATTATATTATCAACGCCAGTGGCTTTGATAAAATCGAAGTAAGAACCGCTTCCTATTATAAAGCCATTTGGAACCGGCAGGCCTACTTGGAACATTTCACCAAGGTTCGCCCCTTTGCCTCCTGCGATTGGAACGTCGTTTTTTGATATCTCGCTGAACCAGTAGATGTTTTTCATTATGGTTAATCAAAAAATAATTATAGTAGCGAGGTTTAAAAGATTTTCTGTTTAAAAGGCTTGAAAAATAAAAACTACTGACTGGCGGTTCATTTGAAAACTATTTTTTGAATTTTTTTTGCGAATTCTTCTTTTGAAAACAAACCCGCTCTTTCAATGCATGCTTTGAATGATTTTCTTGAATTCTTAAGTTTCAACATTGCTTCAGCAAAATCCTTTTCATCATAGCATAATCTGCCCGTAACTCCATCAATAACTGTTTCCTTCACTCCGCCTTGATTCAAGGCTATGACTTGTTTTCCCCACGCCATGGCTTCTACTGGAACCAAACCAAAATCCTCGTTTATAGCAGTGAACAAAACCGCGAAGCACTCTGAGTAAAGCTTTTTCAAGCGTTCTTCAGAGGGGTTTAAAACAAAAATTATGTCAGATCTTTCGCTTGAAATTAACTTTAATGAGGAAAGATAATTTGAGTTAATTTCGCTGAAGCTTCCAGCCAGCACCAGCTTAAAATCTTTAGATTTACTTCCCACCTTGCTTTTAAAAGTTATGAAGGAGTTTATCGCAAGCTCGAAATTTTTGTAGGTTATAAACCTTCCAGCGGCAAGGAAATACTTTTTGAAAATAGGCTTGGGTTTGACTAGGCCCACTCCAGGGTAGACGACAACGCTTTTGCCTAAACTTCCGTCTAAAAGCCTTTTTCTAACATTCAGGCTGTCAGCAACCACCAAGTCAAACCTTGAAAAGGCGAGCCTCTCAAAAAAAACATAAGGGGTTTTAAACAATTGGAACAGCAACTTGAACAGCAAGCCCCTTCTCTTGAAATAATCTCTTTGCGCAACATCGTCGTGAATTATTCTAAGCGGGGTGTAGCAGAAACAAACAGTTTTGCTCGTCTTGTTCCTGAATGTTATGAACTCTCCAAAACCGGCCGTTGAAACAACTAGAATGGAGTTTTTATCAACAGGAAGTTTTTGAAACATTATTTTTAATGAAACTATGATAAGACTGGCGAAGCTTTTGGCAACTGGAATAGAACCTACTTGAACCACTTCAAAATTTTTAAATTCTTCAAACGTGTTTTTAGGCTCGAAATGGCTTGTGAATATTTTCTTCGCATTCAAGTCTTTTGCAAGATCAAGAACAACTCTTTCAGCGCCTCCCTTCTGGTAAATCCAGGGAGCGTAAATAAAAACATCCATGAGTTAAATTAAATGAGTAAAAGATTAAAAAAAGAATGGTAGAATATTATTTCTTTGCAGGCTCTTCCTTTGGAGCTTCGACAGCTTCAACCGGCGCTTTGACTTCTTCCTTTGGCTTTTCTTCTAGTTTCTTCATCTGCACTCCTTCAATGCTTTTTGAAAGGTTGACTCTTTCATTTGAAATGTCCTTTGTTTTGATTACCCATAATCCGGATAGTTTTAGTCTTGCTTTTTTCAATCCTTTCACTGCGAAGGGCAGGCCGTTGTTATAGCAGTTGACTCTTAAGAGAGCTTCGCCCTTTTTCACGAATACCATTCTTCCCTTCGGCTTTCCAAAAGCTAGCTTCATTCCTTTAGAGATTCTGTCGGCCCCGGCAACTCCAAGACTGGCGTGCTCTCTTATAACCAAGTGAGGGTACTTGAGAATTTTGAAGAAAAACCCGCCCAAAAGATTTTTTTCCAGGAATTTGACAGTGGTTTGCCTTGCAGCTTCCACGGCGTTATCCCTTACGTTTGTATCTTCAAGGCAGACAAGAGTTACTTCGGATTCAAATCTTTTGTCCACTCCCATATCGTACTGTCTTATCTTTGGTCTTGGCGCTCCTTTTACGTATGATTTTCTTGGCACTTTCTGCGAAATGCGGGCCCAAACTTGGCCTTTCGGGGTTGTTACTGTTCTAGCAGGTCTTAAAGCCATTTTTAAATAAAACACCTATTCAAAGAAAATATTCTGAAAGCTAAATTCATAAAAAGTTTAATAGAATTCTCTCTCGCAAAAGTTAAATACCTTTCTGTCATTTTTTGCTTAAGACTCTGCCACGCTTACTTCAACCAGCTTGCTTTCCCCTCCTACCATTGAAACTCCTATCAGGCAGTCCGCTTCTCTGAAAACGCTTTGATTGTGTGATATTATGAAGAACTGCGAATCAGCACTGAGTTTTTTGACGAGCAGCGAAAGTCTTAAAGCGTTCTCGTGATCCAAGGCCGCGTCGGCCTCGTCAAGAACATAAACGCTTGACGGGTTGTAGGATTGGATTGAGAATAAAAATATAAGGGCTATAAGACTTTTTTCCCCTCCACTCATCAAATCCAGGAAGCTCACACCCTTACTTTTAAGGCTTACTTTTATTGAAAGTCCTCCATTGAAGGGATTTGACTCGTCTTCCAATACAAGGTGGCCCTCCCCGTCGAAAATCTGCGAGAATAGGCTTTGGAAGTTTGAATTTATGAAGTTGAAGACGTTCATAAACGTGCTTATTTTCTTCTCCTCTGTTTCTTCTATCAGGCTCATTATCGAAGCTCTCTCGCCCTCAAGCACGCTTACCTTTGTGTTAAGCTCTTCCACTTCTCCTGCCCTTAGTCCGAATTCTTCTATTGCCTTTAGATTAATGTTATTTTCATCAGGGATTTCGCTTTGAACTTCCTTGAATCTTGCCAAAAGCCTCGGTTTGTCCTGCTGGTTGAAATTGAAAGTCATGTTCAATCCTTCGAAAACAGCGAACTGCTCCTTTTTGTATGCAAGATTAGTTTCGGTTACAGCTTTTTTGGTTGAAATGTTTTGCGATTTTCCCTCCAGCTCGGTTTTCTTGAATTCAAGAGAGCCTCTTTTGTTTGAAAGAACGCTTATCTCAGATCCTATAGCGTCTCTTTGTTTTTCAAGCTCTGTTTTGTTTGACGAAAGCGTTTTTATTTTCAGCCTGTTTTCTTCAAGCTTTTTGCTCAATGTTTTTATTTCAGCTTCTGCGCCTGTAAGGTTTTTTTCAATGTTTTTGCATTCCTCAGTGTTTTTTTCAGTGTTTTTTCTTGTTGATTCAACTTCTTTTTCTGAAAAGTTTATGCTTGATTTAAGCACTTTTATATCCGAGTTTATAGTTGCTCTGGTGGTTTTAAGATCGGTTAGTCTTTTTTCAAGCTCCTTGAGTTCAAACCCCAGGTCTTTCTCCTTTTCAACGTCAACCCTGCTTCTAGCGTCAACAAGGGTTATGTTCAACTCTGATATTTTTCTTATTATCTCCTTTCTTTCAGCCGTTTTCTCTTCTGCTGTTTTTTCCAGTTTTTTCAATTCTTCGTTAAGCGTTTTGAGCTTTTCTTTTCTTTCCTTTTCAGTAGTTTCAGCTTTCTGGTTTTTCTCCACAAGACTTTTCTCCTCGAAGTCCAATACCTGAAGGTCAACTTCAAGCTTGCTTTTGTCGTGTCGTAGTTTTTCAAATTCGGATTTCAGGCTTTCAAGCTCTTTGAGGGTTGCGGTTCTTTCAGACTCAAATTTTTTGAGTTTTTCAGTCAGCTCGCTCCATTCTTTTTTGAGCGATACAGCGCTGCTTTTCCACGAGCCTCCGCTTACAAGACCGGAGGATTCGAAAAGCTCTCCTGTTTCGGTCACCATTCTTGCCTTTCCTATGAACGGCTTGCACGCTTCAACATTTTGAACGAGAATAGTTTCTCCAAAGGCGAATGTAAACACGTTTGAGAATTTTTTGTCAAATTTTACCAGGTCAACCAAGAAACCGCGGCAGTCTTTTCCAAGAGAGTCAACGATTTTCTGCGCCTTCTCGCTTTTAGGTTCTGCTTTTATCTTGTCCAGAGGTATGAATGAAGCCCTTCCAAGCTTGTTTGACTTCAGGAAGTTAACTGCTTTAACCGCTACATCGACATTCTCAACCACGAAGAAGTTGAACCTTCCTCCCAGCGCCACTTCAACCGGAATTGTCAAACCCTCGTAATCGCATAGCTCTCCAACCACGCCGAAAACTCCTTTGAATCCCTTCAGCGCTTCGTTTACGCTTGAAACGCTTGTGGTTGAAGACGCCAAAACGCCTATTCTCTCCCTTCCTTTTAAAATTTCGGCTTCAACAAATGATTTTCTTTCATTTAGTTTTTTCTCTTTAAGGCCTGAAGAATTTATACTCTCTTCCACCGACTTAAGTTTTTGTTTAAGGCTTTGCCTTTCCTCGTTTATTTTGGATACTTTTTCCTCAGAGCCTTCAACCGCTCCTTTTTTGAATAGTTCTATTTCTGACAGTTTAGCTTTTTTGAATCCCTCCAATTCCGCGCTTTCACCCTGCAGTTTTTGCAGCTCCTGAGTGAGGCTTGAAATTTCATCCTCTGTTTTTTGAATTGAAAGTTTTAGTTGATAGTAGTCCTTTCCGAATAGGTTTGAGTTTCTTTCTTTTTCTTCTACTTTTTTCTCGTTTTCTATTATTATAGATTCCAGGTTTGAAAGCTCTTTTTCCTTTTCTTTTAGCTGATGGTTCAATCCGCTTAAATCGTCTGCCGCTCTTAAAGACGAGCCTTCAAGCTCTTTTTTTGACTTGTAATTTTCTTCAAGTGATGATTTGAGTTCTGTGAGTTTGTTTTTAAGCTCAACCACTCTGGCTTCGGATTGAAACACTTCTTTTTCAAGAACCGCCTTCTCTCCTTCGCTTCCTGCTATTATCTTCGAGTTAACTTCGTTCAGCTCGGCTGTTTTCACGTTTATTTTCTCTATCAAGCCGGCCATTTCGCGTTTTATTCTTTCTATTTCATCCCTTTGACTGCTTAGGTCGGATATTATTTTTTCAAGATCTGACTCGAAGTTTTTAAGGTCGATGAAAACAAGGGAGGCTTCAAGCTCGTCTTTTTCCCTTTTGAGCTTCAGGAATTTTTCAGCTTCCTCTTTATCTCTTTTCAATTCAGTCAGGTAGCCTCTTCTTTCGCCAAGTGAAACGTTCGCCTCATCAAGGTTTTTCTGCACCACACCGAGCTCTCTCATGGCCTCTTGTTTTTTGCTTTCGTACTCGCCAACGTTTGAAACGTCGTCTATGAGGCTTCTTCTTTCTCTTCCGCTCATCTGAACTATTCTTTCAATAGCGCCTTGGATTATGAAGTTGGTCATGTAAAGCCTATTGACGCTTAGAAACTCGCTTATATCATATTTTTTAACTGTCTTCCCGTCGAGCTTGTATTTTGTCTTGCCGTCTTTTCTTATGAATCTTTTCAAAACATGCTTTTCTCCTGACTCCCCGCTTTTGAGCTTTAATTCTATCTCGGCCATGCCGCCTCCGTTGAAGATCAACTGTGAAACTTTTTTGGCTCTCATGCTTTTAACCTCTCCAAAAACAAAACGCAGCGCGTCAATCACGTTGCTTTTTCCGCTTCCGTTCGGACCAAGGATAAGGTTGAAGCCCTTGTCAAACCTCAACGTGGCGTTCTTGAAAGACTTGAAATTCTTCAGGTTCAGCTCTTCTATAAACAATTTACAACACTCATGAAAACCAAATGGAAAGGTGATTAAAAAAACGCTAAAATATATTTTAAACCTTTCTGAAAGAAAAAATAAAAGGAAAAAAAGGTTTTGAACCACCTTTTTTTAAGGTGTGATGTCTCCAGCTCACGTTGGTAAAATCACAGGTATTTTATTGAAGTTTCAACATATTTTGCAAGGGTTCTCGCCCTGATGTTAGAGTCTGAAATGATTGAAACGTTTGTTGAATTGCCTTTGCTGTAAAGTCTTACAAGAACGAAAGGGTTTCTTGAAAAATATGATAACGGGGGAGATAGTTTGAAAACTTTTTTGAAAAAGTTCATTATAATGTTTTCAAAGCCGAATGAAGCGCTGAACAGGAACCACCCAATTTCTTTTTCTGCGAACACTCTTGTTATCCTTGCTTTAACAACTTCAGTTGAAAATGGCACTGACATGCTCTGTTCTGGAAATAAGGACACTGCCACGTCGACTATCAACAAAAAGAAAATTATAATCCCAAAGAAAAGGAGAAGAGGTAGTATCGCAAGAAGCGCCACGCTCGCCCACTCAAACCATACTGGTCTCACGCTTGGAAAGTAATGTGTAAGATAAAGGTAAACGCTGATTCCAAGCGAGATTAGGAATATCAGCGCCGAAAATGTGAAGATATTATCCAATAAAAACAGGACAAACCTGAAAAGTTTTACTCCTACCATTTTAGATAAATAAGCAAGAACAGGTATAAAAAGCAATCGGAGGGAAAAGCAAGCAAAAAAATTAAAAAACATGGGTGGTTAAAATAAGAGTTAAACAGCCCCGTCGTCTAGCGGCTAAATCGAAAAGAAGCTAAGGATAGCAGGCTTTGGACCTGTTGACAGCGGTTCGAATCCGCTCGGGGCTATTGATTTTATTTTTTATAAAAAAAAAGGTGGTTTGATTTTGGGAAGAACAAAAAGTTTTGAAATACACAAAACAGCTGAAAGGCTTTTCGAGGGGCAGTTCAAGGATTTCAAGGGGAGTTTCAGCGAGATAAAGCAGAAGCTTAAGGAGAGTTATGGTTTGAAGAACAGCGTTCAGTTGAACAAGCTCGCTGGGGCTTTGGAGAGGCTTGTCAGAAAGTCAAATCCTGAAGCTGCTTCCTGATTGGCGTTTATATTCTTGTACTTCTTCTTTCAGAGTGCATGCCATGCACTTTGAAGTGGATGAGTAGAACCCGCATGAAGAGCAGTTGAATATTTTCCTCTTGTCAGAAGGCAGGCTTTTTTGAATTGAAAGCGATGCATTGCTTAAGGCAAACTTGCTTCCCGGATAAACACTTTCCATTTCGTTCAGAAAATCCTTTACTTTCATCCTGAACCCGTTATAGTGGGGACACTCACCTAAATAAAAGGGTATTTCTTTTAAAAAACAGTAGATAGCGCTTTCTTTTTCTAGATTAAAAATAAGCGGTTTTACTCTGGTGGAGAACAGCTTTTTTTTCTTGCCTGTTTCAACACCCCCGCTTCTTGAAAGAGTTAGAGAGCTGTTTCGCATCAGATTCATTAGAAAGCTTTGCGCCACGTCGTCGGCGTTGTGGCCAACCACAAGAAAATCAGCGTTTAAATCAACAATGGCTGCTTTGTTCAACGCCCATCTTCGCCACACTCCGCAGTAAGCGCACGCCTCGCGTTTCGGGTTGAGTTTCATCACCTTGTCCAAATCGAAGCCGAAAAGTTCCTTGAACGTATAGACGTTGAGCTTCAAGTTGAGCGATGAACAGAGTTTTTCGGCTTGTAATTTAGCTTTGTTTCGGTATCCCTTTATCCCCTCATCTATCAAAACAGGCAGAAGCACCGCTCCTATTTTAGAGTTGAATTTGCTCAAAACAGCCAGCACCGCAGCGCTGTCTTTGCCTCCGCTCACTCCCACCGCTATTCTTTTGCCCCTTTTTAAAAACCCCGACATTCTAATGGCTTTTCTAACTCTTTTTTCAAATTGTCTTACGAAGCACCCTTCGCACAACGAAAAACCATTGTAGTTCAACTCAACGACCGCTTCCCTTCCGCATAGAGTGCAATTAACCATTAAAAGAAATTCCCTTGTTTTAATTGAATTTAATCAATTATTTTAGCTACAGATTATTTTAAAATTTTAAAAAAAAAGCAGTCACCCGCCGTAAACCACTCTTACAAACTCCACCACGTCGCCTTCCTTCAGCGTTTTTCTCGGGTGTGCTATCTTGCCGTTGACTTTGAACACTCCTGTCTCGCCTCCTTTCACTGCATCCTGGACGGCGCTTCCTTTCTTCAATTCTACTTTTTTCAGCTTGTTTCTGCTTTTAATTGACACGTTCATTTAAAGCTTCACTCAAAATCCACTTTTTTGTAGCTTGAGTGTTTTTCAACGAATGACTTGAATTTCTGCTTTTCTTCCTCGCTCGCGTCGCTGTTTAATTTTATTGAAACGCCAGCTTCTTTGAAGCTTACTTTTCCCAGTTTCCCGCCGAAGCCGCTTACTTTTTCCTCGTCGGTCTTGAATTCTTTCAGTATTTTGTAGGAGCATTCAAGCGTTTCCCCGGCGAGTTCAGGGTTGAAGTCAACCACTGCTCTTCCCCCGCTGATGCTTTTTATTCTTCCTGGAACCCCGTCGAATAACAGCGTCATTCCAGGGAGCGGGTTGATACCTTGTTTTTTGAACTTATTAAGATTAACCACTTTGATTAAATCAGGGTTTCTAAAGCCGAAGCTGTTTTCAGGGTTTAAGGTTAAAATCGATTCTGATCCTACCGCTGATTTTTCAAGGGTTTCGTCAAGCGCTTTTGGAAGGGCGCGCTCTTCGGTCACCACGCAGACAGAGTTCCTTTTGAAGGTTTTATCCTCTTTTTTTTTAAATCCAAGCTCCACTTCTAGAAATCTCATTCTTTAATAAAACACCTTTTTTAAATAAGGGAGATTAAATATAAAAATCATTCGCATTGAATTTTGCGGATTGACGCGGAAGGCGCAGAGTTAATTTTATTTGCTGTTATATGTTCAGCAGGAATTTCCATGCGGGCTTGAAAATGATTTTCTTTCCTTTGATGGATTGCACTTCTTCATGTTCGTAGGTTATTACAAGTCCTTCTTTGAGTTTGAACTGTTTTAAAGCGTTTACAAGGCTTTTTACTTCTATGTCCATTCTGTTCAGGTCGTATGTTACTTGAATTGCTTTTATGATTTTGATTCCTTTTTTTATTATAAAATCAACTTCTCTTTCATTGTCTTTCTGCCAGAAGAAAATGTTCTCGTCAAAGTTCAATCTTCTTCTTAATTCTATAAATACTATGTTTTCAAGCTTGGACCCGAGGTCTTGTAATGGATTGTTTGAGAATTGAGCGGCTAGAGCGTGGTCTATGGCGTATATTTTTCTTGGTGCTCTTATCACCTCGCTCAGCGATGTGGAGTAATTTTCTACTGTGAACACCAGATAGGCGTTTTCAGCGTATGATATAAAATTTTTGGCGGTGTTATGGCTTCCAAGGTTGAAAACGTGTTGAAGTTTGGAGAATGTGAATTTTTTTGAGTAAAGGTTCAAAAGGTAGGTTATAAACTCTTCAAACTGCCTCACGTTTCTTATCTCGTATCTTGAAACCATATCCCGGCTTATGATATCTCTTAGATAGGAGGTTAGAAAATCCCTTCTTTTCTGAATGAAGACTTCTGGAAAGCCGCCGTATTCAAGATAAGCGTCGAATGTTGATTTTATTTCAACCAGTCCTTCTTGAGTGTATGAATCGGTGCTTTGAGGCAGAACCTCTTTGAATGAAAAGGGAAATTCTTCATAAGTTATGTTTCTGCCTGTTAATGCTTTGGATACTTCTGATTTAAGAATGCTGTTATTGCTTCCGGTCACGAATAATTTTGCGGTTTCAAATTCTCTTATTCTATAAGCCCACTTTTCCCATCCGCTTACTTCTTGTATCTCGTCAAGAAATATGAAAATCCTTCCCTTTGGACGGTAGAGTTGAAGATAAGCTTCGTACATTTTTTCAAAATCAAGTTGAGTGAAGCTGTTAAGTCTTTCGTCTTCAAAATTAAGGTAAAGTATGTTGCTTTCTCTTGTTTCTTCTTTCATTAGCGTTTGAATTATTTGTTTAAGCAGCGTTGACTTTCCAGATCTTCTCACTCCTAGCAGTATTACTATTTCTTTTAAATTTATGTCGTTTTTTATTTTATCTGCAAGATTTCTTTTAATACCTGGGTTGGTTTTAAGCAGTTTTTCCTTTTGGTCTTTTATTATATTTTTCAAAAACTCTGTGTTCATATCTAATGTTTTTATACTGACATATTTTTAACATTTTTGGTCAGTATAGTGACCAAATTCAGGTAAAATAGGAGTATGGGAGTTTTTAATAGGAGTTTTTGTAACATGCTTGTAAAATCATGAATCTTTAATTCCCAGCATTTTTAATATAATAGGATCAAAAGATTTAATTTTATCGGCTTAAATCGCTTTCAACGGCGCTGGCGCTTACCACCACTCCATCTTCAGCCAAGCCTGTAACATTCAGAGTCAGATTGTCTCCTATTTTGAAGTTTCCAGCAAGCCCTGTTAAAAACGAGTTGTTGTAGAAGCCGAATTTTTCAAGAAAATCGCTTTCGTTGAAAGAGAAAACCGCTTGTTTATACAAGGTGAAGTTGTACCCGAGCTTTTGTATTTGATTTGAAACGTTTTCAAAAGAGTCTGAAGAGTTGAAATTGAAAGTGAAAACGCTATCAGGGTAGAACGCGTTTGAAAAATTCAAAAGGCTTTGATCAGTGAAGTTTGAGGGAAAATCAAAAATGGTATCATTTCCATTGAAGGAAGAGTTTAAAGAGAAGGGGTTGGAGGCGTTTCCTTTTACAATGACAGTGTTGTTTATATTGGTTGAAGGAGTTGAATTGAATAGGGTCAGGTTTTCGTTTCTTTCTTTCCAAGGTATTGACAGGACAGCTTGAAAGCCAGTGAAACTTTGGATTGAAGCGTTCAGCTGGCCGTTTATAAAAGAAAGAGAGGGGTTGAAGGCGGTTTGAACCAGATTTACACCTTGTATTGAATTGTTGGCGAAGCTGACCTGGCCTTGAAGCGTGAGGTTGCCGTTTAAAACAGCAGAGCTGTCGCTTATCATTGCAGGCACTCCGAATAATGTTAGATTGTTTATCGTTCCGACCACTCCGTTTGAAACCGCGTAGGAACCAAACTGGTAACTGGTTAAATATTCAAATCCTTGCGTGGTGTTGACTTGTATTTTAGAGTCTAGCACTTGAACGCCTGCTTCCC
>JAMCXP010000026.1 GCA_023474775.1 Candidatus Martarchaeota archaeon | reverse complement strand
TTTGTTTGTGCATTTGATTATTATGAAGAAGTGAGTTCGCGTGTTTAAGCCTGAAGGGGAAGCGGTTAAAACAGTTTGTTGAATGTTTGTGCCGTTAAGAGGGGTTGGAGAAACTGAAGTGCTGTCGTTGAAAAAATTAACAATGGTGTTGTTTGGGAAGAACACGCTTTGTTGTGATGAGCAGCCGATTTGGGTTGACTGCGATTGAATGTTTATTATTGAGGGAGCGTTTGACTGTTCTATGAGAGTTACGTTTATTGTGTACGCGCTTAAACCGCTTCCTAGTGTTATTGCCGGTGGGAGTTTAACCACCATCTGCTGGTCTTCCACAGGGTTGTTTAGCACGCTGCTTATGGAGTTTGCTATTAAAGTTGATTGGGCTCCGGCTTCGGTTGAGCATAAGCCTGATTTTTCTGTTTCGCTGACAGTGAATAGGAAAATTGCAAGGGCTAGTATGAAGAATAGGATGGCGAATTTGCTTAGCATCCATAATTCTATTTGCGATTTTTTCACGTTTATTAGGTTTAACGCAATGGTTAAAAAAACTATTGAAAAAAATTTAAGTTTATTTTCCGGTTAGGCACATGTTTATTTGAACAGAGGGAGTGCCTGAAGCTTCGGCGTAGCCTTTTGATAGGGTTAACTTGTATTGAGTTTGATTGCCTTTTCCAATTGTCGCGTAAGTGTAAAGAGTTTGTGATGGGGGCGGGGCGTTGCAATATTGATTTAAAGTGGTTTGTGATGAAGGTTGATAACCTATTACGGTACCTAGAGGTGGGCATGAAGAAGGGTTATTAGAGTTAGTGCCGTTGTTTATGAGATAATCATACGGGCAACTTAACGATACGAAGTCTACTGTTGATGGCAGGTTGACGCATACCGAAGCGTCGGTTATTTTTGAAAAGCCGGTTTTCGTGTTGAAGCTTAGGGGTTCGAGAATCCAGCATCCGGTGCTTGATATCGGGCAGCTTCCGCAGTACGCCGGGTTTCCATAGTGGGAGAAGCGGATTGCTTGTATGTTGTAGTTTCCGCAGGTTGGAAAGTTTATGTAGATTACTCTTTGGGTTGGCGGAGAGCCTAGGGAAACGTCAACCACCGCGTTTTCAAGTGTCATCATTTCGCTTTGTATTTGGTTTGTGCACTGCGTGGTTTGAATGTTGCTCCAAACCGTAAAAGCGAGTGTGATGCTCATTACCATTATTATGACTGCTATTACCAGTTCAATTGGAGCGCTTTCCTGGGATTTTCTCAAAAGTGTTAACACCTGATTATTTTTTAAGCGACAGGGGTTTTATTGTTTTTGCTTGAATCAAGTTTTAGACGGTTTTTAATTTTAAAGATGTTTTTTAGTTTGGATTGAATTGCATTATATTAAATATTTTTTGCAGAAATTTTAGTTTTTTTTGAATGAGTTTTTTGATTTTGTCTTCTGCCAGTATTATTGAGAACCCTCCTACTAGGTTGTTTGATTGAGCTATGTTTGAGGAGGCGGTTGAAGCGGCTTGTTTCATAACAGGCTTGATTACTTCAACAAGTAGAATCGCGGCTATGATTAGCACAATCATGAGATATATGGGCGTCCACTCACTTCCTTTCAAAAAAATTCACCTAGGAAGTGGAACATTGGTAGCCACTTGTGTCTCCGGAAGTAAATGATTTGTAGCAGGCTGTTGAAGTTCCGGTTGTATCGCCTTGCACTCCAAAAGCTATTACATAGTATGGAGCGCCATTATGACTTGGATCTCCGCACGCAACCATTTCAACTGTAACCTTGTTTTTGATTGTCAACAATTGAGAAGCTGTTGTCGATGAAGTTGATTGGGAAGAAGTCACTACTAAATCACCTGTTTTTTTAAGGTTTGAAGTGCAGGCAAAATAAACTTCATCTGATGAGAGTTGAGTGTTTGAGGTTAGTTGAATTGTGTTTATGTTCTGCCCGGACTGGCTGAAAGCCAAAACTTGAGGGCTGGTTCCTGAACTATACTGACCCGCGATTCCCTGCAGAGCGCTTGTCATTGTTTTGACTGGGTCGGAAGGGTTGAACATGCTTCCCAGGTTTCCGAGAATTCCTGTTAAAAATCCTAGGATTGCGAGTGCTACTATAACTGCTATAACCATCATGATTGTTTCAAAAGCCTGACCTCTTTGCATAAAAATCACCGTTTAGAATTAAAAGCGCAAGATTTTTTAAATGTTTCTTTGTGTATTAAAAAAAATTAAAGAGAATCGTTTTATTTCAGAAAGATTAATGGGTTGAAAGATTCGTTGGTTTTTTGGATGATGGTCATCAGCAGTGTTAGAATTGCAAGTATGATTATTAAAATGAGGATTATTTTCATCGCTTCAAAAAAACCCGGCTCTTTGCATTTTTATTTACTGATTTGAAGAGGTTTTTAAATTGCATGGTTTAAGATTTTAGTGAACCACTGATGCAATTGAAAAATACGCGACGGCCGAGAAGATTATGGTGGCTATTGGAAGAGCTCTTGCTATGCTCATCCAAGAATGCAGTGGGTTGTTCGAGTCTTCTATTTGAGAGTTGAAATAAGTTAATATAACCGCTGCTTCTATAACATAGACTCCCATTATTAGAATGAAAAAAGCGGGGCTTAGGGAGGGGGCGGCTTTGCCTGTAGGGCATAGAAAATTTCCAAAGTTGCTTGAGCCCATTGAACTGAAACCTCCAAGTCCCGCGGTGCTGGTGGCCGGGGCGGTTGAAGTTGTTAGGGCAGATGAGGAGCAGCTGTTCGCGAAGCTTGAGGACACTACTTGCTGCAGAGATGCAACAACTCCTATCACAACTGGAGCTATGTAAGTGCTTACAGTTCCAAGCATGCTTGTTACGTCTTCAAGCAGTTGTTTTAGCATTGTGTCTATTTTTTCGCTGTTCCTCAGCTGTACTGCAAGCCCTATTAAGCTTTTAGAAGCAACGTTTGTTCCAAGGCTTACGGAGTCAACCATTATCTTCATTCCGCTTTGAAGAATGTCAGAAGGGAGGTTTTTTAGCGCTCCGAAGTTAGGGTTGAATATCGCTTCATCTAGGGTCAAGCCCATGTTTGTTATGTTGTCAAGGATTTTTTGGAATACGTTTTTGGCTATTAAACTTTTAGGTAAGAATTGTATGCTGCTGTTTACCGCTTCTTCTATTGGCCTGTTTTCCCCTAGTCTTGAGGCTATCACGTACATCGCGTCTTTGAATTCGTATTCCATGTGTCTTATTTGGTCTTGGATTTGCTTTCTGTTGTAGAACATTCCGAAGAGGATTATGGATATTGAGACGGATATTGCTACCAGGATTGACAGGATTGATATGACTCCTAGGAAGAATTGCTGCGGTGGGGTGTTAAAGACTTGAATGTGGGGCGTGGCTGCTATTGCAGCTGTGACGTTTTGAATATTTGGGTTGATGCTTGCAATGCTTATTTGATAGTCAAAGGTGAAACCTGCCAGTATTATCGCCACGAATACAAACGCGGCTAGTATGAAGTAAGGGATTTTGAATTTTGATATTTTCAGGATTCCTTTTTTAGGCAAGCCAGGGAAGTTTTTGGGAATGTTTGGAGGGACATAGGTAGGGGGACGAGTTCCAATTATATTTGAGCCGTAGATCAGAAGGCCTCCTGGTATGAGGACAGTGTAGATCAAAGCGATTACGATTGGGTCTGACATAAGCCCTCCTCCTCCCATTGACGCGGCTATTGGTATTATTATTGCAAGCATTAGGGGAAGTAAAACCCCGAAGTAGTAGAGATAAACGGTTGGCTGGTGGAGCGCTCTTGCGTACAAGTCCATTTTTTCCTTGCTTCCTTCAAGAACGTCATTTACCGCTTTTTCCAGCATTGCCTCTCTTTTGGCAGTGTCTGTTTCTATCACGCTTGCTCTTACCAACATCAACGCTTGTTTGAAGTCTTCGTTGTATTTTCCCCAGTCGTAAGCGAGTTTGTCCAGGCCTTCCTCCACGCTGTTGTACACTCCTATTTGGACGTTCCAAATGACTTTTTTCATGTCTTCTGCTATTTTTCCCTTTCCATGCTCTGCCGCGAACTCGACCGCTTTTTCAAGGTTAGGAGTAAGCCTCATGCTCATTACCAAATAGTTAACAATACTTGGAGCGTAGCCTATTGCAAGGGTTTGCTCTTTCTTCGCCTGCATTCCTGGATAAGCTGAATAGAGGAGAAACAGGATGAAAGGGAATAATACTGATATTAGAATTGAAATCAGCAGGAAGGGGTTGGTGAAATCCCCTTGGAATATTATGAGGGCGGTTATGGACACCGCGAACATTAAAATCAGCCCGATGAACATGGCTCCTATTTCGCCGGCTCTGAACTGTTCAGGCGTGAAGTGGTAGTCCATGAACTCAAAGAGTTCTTTCTGTTCTGGAGTTAAAACAGCGTTTTTGGCCATTGACTTGAAGTTTTTGTATGAGAACGCGGTGAACTTGAAAAACCAGTCCTTTCTAACGCCGGGTTGAGGCATGGTTTAAAAGTAAAGCGGATGTTAATAAAAACATTTCCTCGGACTTGATTAATTTTTTAATAGAACCTTTTGATGTGTCGTGTTTTCTTTTATCATTCTGCAAAACAGGGTAAGTGAGAATCCTGGCAAGTCTTATCAACAGTTATTCATCTTATTCGTTTAAAGAAATCAAAACATTTCCCATTTTCTAAACTTCGCTTTTTAATTAAATATATATTGATAATAAGTAGGGCTTGAAAGTGAATTTAAATAAAAATCAGATGAACCCTCCTGCTCCTAGCCATATTAGAAAGACAACAGCCGAGTCGACGAACCAGAGTGAAACGTGGGTTGACTCCATTGCGTTTAAGCCATAAACGCCTCCGACTTCAAGCGTTAAAAGCAGGCGGATTATGTTGAAGAGGAAGAGAAGAATTGAAAAGAGAATGAACTGGTTGAAATTTCCAGTTCCGGTTGAGAGGAAGAGAGCGAATAAGAGTATTATTAAAACAAGGCCCGTGCAATCCACTGTTATCAGGAACTGGGCTGAGTTTATTGTTAAAAAGGATTTTGACACGAAAACCGTGAAGCCGAGTTTTGAAAGAAGGAATCCTTCCAGGCTCGACAAGAATGAGGTGAGAAGTGAAAAATCCATGAAGTGGATTAAGGTGAATGGAGTGAAGAAAAGAATTAGGAATTTTGCAAGGTCTTCTAAGTAGGTCATTTTACCATGGCACTTTTTTCAATCCTATTTTATTGGCCAGCCAGTTGAAGAAGACGTGAAGCATAAGAGAGAGTGTTATCAGGAAAAGCCAAGCGATTATGCTGAGAGTGAAGGAGTAGGGATAAATGAATATGAGGGCAAATATTATGAATGGCAGTTGGTCGAGAAGAAAACTAGGCGAGCCTGATTTTAAGCGCATTCTTCTTTTAACGAAGCTTCCTAACAAATCGCCTGTCAAAGCCCCCAGGGATAAAAGAAAGCCTATTTTTATTTTAACCAGAAACGAAACGTTGAATGGGTAGAGGGGGATGAAGGCCAATGCAATTCCGACAAGGGAGCCTATGAGCAGGCCGCTTAAAAATCCTTTGATTGTTTTTCCCTTTCCAAACAGCCTTTCACGGTTGAATGAAAGGTTGAAGTCAATAGCGTCTTTTCCCCCACCGAATATTACAGGCGAGGCGTTTGCGAAGTAGGCTGGCAGTATGAATATTATTAATTCAATCAAAAAGGTTAAATCCATGTTAAAACTGAAAAAATTAAAAACAAACATGTTTTTAAGATTAGCGCGTCAAAAGTAATTGAAAAAAAATTAAGTGATTTTAAGAATGGAGTACACTGAAAGGGATGTTGAAGGGTTGATAGGCCAGGCGGTGCAGAAGGGGGCTATTCTGGCGGTTTTGTTTTTCGACTCTTACGGGGTTGAAAAACCCGCTGTCCAGAATGCTCTTGTGGATGTGACGCAGAAAGTCACGAAAGAGCCAGGAGTTATTTATTGCAAGGGAGTGGTTAGAGAGCCTATTGAGAAAAACGGGGAGTTCTCGACTTACAGCGAGGTCAAAGTTTTGGCCGAGAGTTTCAACGCTCTTGTCAACATTGTTTTGAAGTACGCTCCTTCCAGTATAGAAGTTGAAAAACCAGGGAAGATAAATTTAAGCCTAGAAGAGGCTCACGCCACGCTTCTTGATATTTCTCAAACTATTCAGAATTACACTTCTTTTATAATTGAGAAGACATTGACAGGAGAAGAAAAAAGAAAATACAATGAAGAGTTAAAGAGAAAAAGCGAATTCATAGAAGGGTTGAAGGCAGGGAAAAAGGGTTGAGAATAAATGCTCGAGCAAGCGGTAACGATTCTCATGTATGTTATAGCTTTTATCACTTTGTATATAACTGTGTTTTATCTTCTGCTTACCGTTGAAAAAAAGGATGAAATGCAAGAAAAAACAACAGGGGTTTACACTCCTTCCATAACGGTTATAATTCCCTGTTATAATGAGGAGAAGGTTTTAAGCAAGACCGTAGATGTTTTGATGAAAAGCGACTACCCTAAAAATAGTTTAAAGGTATTTTTAGTAGACGACGGGAGTAGGGACGGCACTTTCAATGAAATGAAACGGCTTGAAAAAAAGTACAGAAACGTAAGGGCTTTCTCAAAGAAAAACGGGGGGAAGAGCAGCGCGGTAAACTATGGGATTAAAAGGGCTGACACCGAGCTTGTCGCCACTCTTGATTCGGATTCTTACGTTCATATTAAATCGCTTAAAAAAATGACAAGTTTTTTCAAAGACGCCGAGGTTATGGCAGCCACTTCTGCAATAAAGGTATACAAGCCCAGGAAGATAATCGAGAAGGTACAGCATGTTGAATATCTTTTGACAATAGTCTCCAGAAGGCTTCTTTCTTTTCTTGACAGCGTCACTGTTACTCCCGGGCCGTTGAGCGTTTTCAGGAGAAGAGTTTTCGACGAGGTCGGCTTGTTTGACGAGACCAGTCTGTTGGAGGATCAGGAGATCGCTTACAGGATTCAGGCGCATAACTATAGGATAGTAAGCTCGATGAACGCAAGCGTGTGGACTGAAGTGCCGCAGACTCTCAAGGCGCTGATAAGGCAGAGGGTTAGGTGGAACAGGGGCGGTTTGAGAAATTATTGGAAGTATAAAAAAGTGTTGAATCCAAATTACGGGGATTTTGGAATTATGATTTTTCCGCTTGGCTTGATAGGATCTATAGCAGTGCTGGCGGTTTTTTTCATTTCAATAGTCTCGCTTTTAAACGGCTCGGCAATGCAGTTTTTCAAGTATGGGTTTGAAGTTTTTTATTATGGTTTTAATGCGCTTCAGGTTATCAGCATAATAATATTCGTTTTAAGCGTTTTGTGGATTTGGGTTGCTTCAAAACATTTAAAAGAGAAGATGAACCCAATAACAATAGCGTTGTACTTGGTTTTGTATTCCTTTCTTATAACGATTTTCTGGATTATTACAATAGGAGAGGAGTTGACTTTTAAAAAACAGAGGTGGTAGTAAATGGAAAAGATAAAAAGAAAAATTTCATCAAACATTCATCTCACCACTCTTGTAATAACACTGCTTATTTTCGCGGTTGGGGTTTTTATAGGAATTCAAATCGCAAGCCAAACAACAAACCAGATTCAGCAGCAGATTAACCAATTAGAAGAGAGCAGTTATAACCTTCAGCTTTTAACCCTTATCAACAGTTCCTCTTACTCTCAGGCGATTTTGTGCAGCACTCTTGAAAAAGAAGTTGGAAATTTTCAGCAGCAGACTTTTCAGATGGGCTCAAACCTTCAGTTTCTAGAAAGCAAGTACGGCTCGAACGACGCTTCTGTCCTTTCGCTAAAGGTTGAATACTCCACTTTGGAGGCAAGGGATTTCATGCTTCTTCAGAAAATAAACGAGGAGTGCGGCAATCCTTATTTTGTGGTCGGCTATTTTTATTCAAATGAAAACTGCAGTTCATGCGGAGAGCAGGGAGGGTATTTAACTTCGTTCAGGGAGGCGCATTCCAACGTTATGGTTTACTCTTTTGACATGGATTTGGAAAGTCAAAGCCCTGAAATCGAGCTTTTGTCATCGCTTTACAGCGTCTCTTCCACCCCTGAGATTGTGATTCCCGGCAAAGTTTTAACAGGAATTCAAACGCAGCAGCAGTTAAATGGTTATTACAATTCTTTTGCAAACGCAAGCTCTTAAACCGCAGTTAAATTATCTTTTCATATATTCTTTCCAGTTTCTTCGTTTGTTTTTTGATTGAAAACTTTTCGGCTGTTTTCAGCGCTTCCATGCTTTTGCTTTTATATTTTTTGGAGTTTGAGAGTATTTCAACCACTTTTTCACTCAACTCTTCGTGATTGTATGGTTCGAACAAACCACCGTTTTTTTCAGAAACAAACTCAGGTATTGCCAGGCTGTCGGCTCCTACGACCGGCTTTCCGCAGGCCATACTTTCAAGCAGTGACAAGCCGAATGTTTCAAAAGTTGAAGCGCTGACGCTGACGTCGCAGGCGTTGATGTAACTTGTGATTTGAGAGTGCGGCACCCTTCCTGTGAAAAAAACATTTTTCATTCCCTTTGATTTAAGTTTTAGTTTTTCAAGTTCAGGCCCGTCTCCCACGAAAAGGAAGGAGGAGTTGATTCTTTTTGAAATTAGCGGAATGGCTTTTATTACAACGTCGATGTTTTTTTCCTTTGTCATTCTTCCCGAGAATAAAACCACTTTCCCGTTCAACCCAAGCTTCTTTTTTAAATTGGTTGAACCCTGCTTGAATACTTCAAGGTCAACTCCGTTGCTTAAAACTTGGGTGTTTTGAACTCCGTGCTCTTCAAGAGCTTTTTTGATGACAAGCGACGGAGCTAAAGTGGTGTTGAAGGAGTTGTAGAAAGGTTTTATCGCCTTCCATGAAAAATCTGTGAAGAAATTCTGAAGAGTTGAATTTTCAGACAAGTAGGAAGTTGCTAGGGGAAGCATTGTGTGGAAAGTAGCTACTGAAGGCTTTTTGAAAAGTTTTGAAGAGATTATCGCGTTTAAGCCCATTGAAGCCACTCCATGGCAGTGGACAACGTCAAAACCATTTCTTTTAAAGTCGATTATAGGGTCGAATCCAAGCGCTATTCTGTACTGAGGGTAAGGCGGAAAGGGAATTGAACGGTAGAGAAAAACGTCTTTTGTTTTCATGGTTTTAGCGCCAGGAGCTAAAACACCAACGTAGTTTCCATTTGAATTCAATTCTTTTTTGAATGAAATTATACTTGAAACAACACCATCTATGTTTGGAAGGTAAGTGTCTGAAAAAAAAGCTATTCTCAAAAGTTAAATCACCATGAAAGCTTTAAGCGTTGAATGGTTAAAAAAGTTTTGTAGGAATGCCGGTCAATTCAAAAAAGTTAAAAATAATGGCTTTTCTTTAAATGGCATGAAAAATTACACAGCGGAAGAGTTGAGCGGAAGGCTGGATGAGTTTATAACCGCGAACTCGAGGTATCGCTTCGTAGACCATCATCTTGCTTTGGCCGGGAAAAAGTTTTTTGAAAACCCAAGCAGGGAAAACACTGAAAACTTCAGAAGAATAAAGGAGTTAAGCTCAAATCTTTTCATAGACGCTATAGACGAAGCGAAAAGCAACAGGATTATTAAAAAGGCGTATTCGATTCTTGACTTCAGTCACAAAAAAAAACCACGCATTGTTCCTGAAAGCAATCATCTTGAAAGAGGAAAGATTTTGTGGAGTTCAAATAATAATGAGATTAAAAAACAGGCTGCAATGGAATTTGAGCTGGCAGGCGAGAATCCTGAGCCAAATTCTGGGTGGAGCAGAAAAGAACTCCTGTTTCTAGCTTCAGAGGCTTACGGTAGGCTTGGAATGTTTGACAAAGAGTTGGAGTTGCATAAAAAAATAAAAGAGATTGGATGAAAATTTAATCGGTTTTGAGTTCTGATTTTATTTTTTTAACTTGTTTTTTTAACTTTGGCAAATCTTTTTTAATAATATTCCATACGATCTCAAAGTCGATTCCAAAGTAATGATGAATTATTTTATCTCTTGTAGCCGCTATCCTTTTCCATTCGACTTCTTTGTGGTTGTGTTTGAGTTTGTTTGATATGTTTTTCACGGCTTCTCCTATGACTTCTAGTCTTCTTACGTTAGCGTCTCTCACATCCTTGTTCTTTAAAAAATGCTTTTTTGAAAGCTTTTTTAGCGATTCTTCGACATTGGTTATTGCGTCAAGTATGTGTTTAAGGTAGAATATATCGTGATGTTCACTCATATCACCCTCACCTCATCTTTTATTATATACTTTTCTAGATGAGGGCTGATTCCCTTGTAAGTCATCAGATCGACTTTTTTCTTTAAAGCCTTCTCTAAATCGAATGCTATGCCTACAAACTCAAAACCTATGTTTTTAGGGGGTTCAATTAAAAGGTCTATATCGCTATTTTTTCTCTGATTTCCTCTGGCGTAACTTCCAAACAAGCTCGCTTTTCTGACATTATATTTTCTCAAAACTTGGGCAATGATTTTTTTAATCTTGGCAATGTCGCCGCTTGCTTTGAATTCTTTTAATTCTGTGTCTGCTGAAAACTCCTTTTTGTTTAGAGTTTTCTTATTCAAATTCACTCCCAGGTATTTTCTGATCTTATTTACTCGGGAGCCGCTTCTAACGGACAAAACTCTGTAGAAATACATTTTACCGCTCCTTTTTTTAATCTCAGTATAGGTCATAATTTATATACGTCTACAATATATTTAAATCTTTCTTTTGTGGACGTGTAAAAAGTTAGATAGAATATTTTGCATGGTTAAAGAAAAAATAAAATGGACCAACCGGGATTCGAACCCGGAGCCTCCTCTACGCCAAAGAGGTGTGATACCGTTTCACCATTGGCCCTTAAAAAAATTAAGCAGGCGAGACAAAGACGACCGTGTCTCCTCTCAGTAGAACGGTGCCGAGTTTTCTTTTCAGCTCCCCGTTTTTCAGCTCTTCGCTGCTGTCAAGGACGAGGTTCATGTGAACGTCGAAGCTCATCAAAACGCCTCTCACTTCAACGTCGCCCTTAAGCTTTACCAGGACGTTTTTGTTTAAAGCTCCGTTCAGAACATCAAAAGGTCTTTTTTCAGCCATAAAAATTTTTCACTCTCTTTTTTTCAAAATTATTTTTTGAATAAATGCGTTAAACCGTATATTAGGTTTTGCAGAAAACCCTTTTTAACCTTCACCTGCGGTTTTATTGTCTGAACTCCTGAAAGAAACGAGGTTAAATCCAGCAGTGCGTGGCTGAAAGCGCTTTCAGGACTTTTTATAATCACAGGTTTTTGCTCTCCCGCGGCTCTTTTAACTTCTATGTCATAGGGCAGTTCCGCGATTACCTTAACACCCATGAGCGTTTCCAAATCCTGTTTTTTGATTTCGCTTTTGTCTCTTGTGATGAAGTTTGTTACAATCCCGTCGATTTTTATGTTGTTTATTTCAGCGAAGCTTTTTACTTTGAGCGCATCGGCAAGAGAGGACGGCTCTGGAATCATTATTATTATCATTTCAGAAGCGCTTGAAATTCCTGCTACCGCGTCTTTCTCCAAGTAGATTCCAAA
>JAMCXP010000031.1 GCA_023474775.1 Candidatus Martarchaeota archaeon | reverse complement strand
CTGCGGCTCTAAAATGATTAAAAGAAAGGATGATAACCCTGAAATAGTTAAAAAAAGAATAAAACTCTACAAAAAGCAAACGCTTCCAGTAATAGGACCGCCCGGAAGCGGGAAGGACACTGTTGGAAGCATTGTCTCAACAAAAACGCGTGTTCCAATGATAACAATGGGAGACCTGCTCCGCTCCTCGCTGAAAGGAAAATTCAAGAAAATGGTAGATAATGGCGAATTAATACCTGACAGGATAATCTATAAAATTTTAAGAGTAAAAACAAAAAAATTGGATTCGTTCATACTAAACGGGTTTCCAAGAAAACTGTCCCAGGCTAAAAACCTGGAAAGATGGAATGCTATTGACATGGTTTTTTTCCTTGACGTTCCAGTGAAGGAAGTTCTAAAAAGACTGTCAAAAAGATACGTTTGCCTGAACTGTGGGTTCGTGTCAAAAAACCCTGGCGACTGCCAAAACTGCGGCTCTAAAATGATTAAAAGAAAGGATGATAACCCTGAAATAGTTAAAAAAAGAATAAAACTCTACAAAAAGCAAACGCTTCCAGTAATAAAATTCTACAAAAAAATCAAAAAACTTGTTGCGGTTAAGGGAAGGAACAGCAGGTTAATTGCTGAAAAGATAGAAAAAACACTTAAATCACTTTGAAACAGCGGTTGCATATAAATGCCATCTGTTCTGA
Organism: Candidatus Martarchaeota archaeon; assembly: GCA_023474775.1. Taxonomy (GTDB): domain Archaea; phylum Micrarchaeota; class Micrarchaeia; order Norongarragalinales; family UBA8480; genus DTNV01. Next base: position 11,099 of record JAMCXP010000031.1, on the reverse strand, counting down.
GCCCTTCTCATGATGGAAATCTTCTGATTTGGAAACACGCATACAGGCTTCTTCAACTCAAGAATAAATTCGCTCTTCTTCTGGCTTTTAATAAAACCTAGCGTGGTAGCGGTTCCAATTCCAAGAACTATAGGCTCCTGGCTGGTGAAGGGTGGAAAAGAAATCAAACTGCGCTTTATAGGCTTTAAAATCATTTTAACCTCATTAATAGGTCTTGAAAGAGTCCCTTTCCTGCCAACAACACACCCTACAAGAGAATCTGATTTTGAGATCGAAGGATCTAAAAGAGTTGAAATTCCAATCAAACCCCCTGGCTTTGCCTCGTCAACCTTTTCCTTGCCAGCCTCAATTTCAACAATCTTTGTTTCCAAGGGCTGGTAGTATTCCTTGTCTTTCTTTTTCATTGCTACGCCCGGCAAAATCTCAATCTCATCCCCTACTTTCAAAACCCCCTTGACAACGCTCCCGCCTAAAACTGCCCCCTTAATTTCATCAATTTTTGTTCTAGGCTTGTTCACGTCAAAACTTCTTGCAACGTAAAAAACCGCTTCTCCTTCATCCTTTTTAACAGGCTTGAAATTCTCAACAATAGCCTGAATAAGATAATTAATATTAAGTCCAAGATTAGCGGACACGGGAATTATCAGAGCGTTTTCATAAGATGTTCCCTTTAAAAAATTTTTAATCTCTTCATAATTCTGCCCGGCCTGCTTCTCATCCACAAGATCGATTTTATTCTGAACTATTATCAATTGCTTTATTTCAGCAGCTTCAATAACCGCCAAATGCTCTGCTGTTTGAGGCTGCGGGCATTTTTCATTAGCGGCTATTACAAGAATTGCTCCATCCACTATGCTGCTTGCTGCTATTACAGTGGCCATCAAGGTTTCATGTCCGGGCGCGTCAAGAAAAGAAACTCTCATAACTTCTTCTCCGGTTTTTGAATTGTATTTCTCGCCATCCTTGTAAAAAACACAGTCGGAATAGCCAAGCTTAATTGTAATTCCTCTTTTCAGCTCTTCAGAGTGAGTGCTTATCTTATTTCCAGTTATGGCCTGAACAAGAGTTGTCTTGCCGTGGTCAACGTGACCGGCAGTCATGATATTAATTTTACTTTGCATGAAACTTGTTTTTCCTGCTTAATATTATTAAATATTCCTCTTGCCCTCCCATTGTTGGAGTATAGCCTCACCTAACTTTTTGTAATAGAATCTCCTTCAATCTTTCAATTCTTGAACTTTCATTTTCTTTTAGAACGCTTTTAAAATAATTTAAACCCGAACCGGTTTTTTTAACCCAAAATAAATTGGAATTTACCCCTTCAACAAACGTGGGGTTGGTTTCACGCAGTTTGAATCCCATTTTTTTAGGCGTTTCAGCGTAAACCTCAAAAGCGGTTTTAGGGTGCAATTCAATCCATTGCCTCATCTGATGCTCTGCAGTGGTAAGCCAAATTTCATTCAAGCCCATTTTTGAAGCGTAATCATCAAGAGTCAAAATGAGCACTTTTTGCCAGTCTTCGTATTTTTTTCTAATTCTCGAATTCAAACCGCTATTTGTTATGTTGCTTTGAAGGTTTGATACTATAAGCTTCTTTCCTTCAACTTTAAACCTGGCATAGCAGATAGCGCCTTCAACATGTTTTTCAAGAGGTTTTTTTAACATCAAAGCAGATTGTTTTTTAATTTCATTCAGATCATCTGGCGTTGGGTATAAACCAAGCGTGAAACTGTCGCCTTGCTTTTTTGCCCTGAAAACAGCTGGAAAAACTCTAACTCCCTTTGACTTTAATCTCTCAGCGCTGATTGAATTTCTCAGCTTCTCTCTTAAAAGATCAACATCCTTGATTGAATAAGCGTCTTTTTCTCTTATAAAATTTTCAACTTGATTATTGTATAATTTCCATCCTTGAGCGAGATCAACAAGCCTTTCGCGCGGTATCGATTTAACTCCATTTTTAAACTCTTCTTCTGTTTTTTCAATGAATTTTTTAATAATTTTAAGATTATTCTCAGGGTTTTTAACGGCTGAAATAGGAATCGCCCCCTCGTAAAAATCAAGTGCACGGTCCGCTTGTTTCTCTTTTTTTTCAGCTGCCAATTTTAAAGCTATTTCCCTGACACTTCCTTCTTTGGTATTGTTTATTTTTTCTTTAACCCTATCAAACCCGACAGCGTTTATAGCTTTGGCTACAGCGGAAATGCTTGAATGGTTGATTTTTAAACTAAAAGCCTTTTTGACAGAATCAACTCCTTCTTTTTCAATTGCGAAAGCGACGTTTTTGAAATTCTCAGAAGAAGTTTCTTTGAGCAATTTTTCAGCTTCCAAACCTTGCATTCTCATTACGTGCGCTGCAAGCCCGAAATTCTTATATCCGAAATCAGTTGCTTTTAAAATCAAATCTTCATTCTCAGTTTTTTCAGCCTTTTTAATTCCATCAATTATTTTTTCGTTACCGGCTTTGAAAACCCCGTTAACCTTATAATTATTGAAGCCTGTCATTGAAATTATAACATCTGGGTTTTTGAAGCCTCTTTTTAAAAAAGTCTCTCTCAACTCCTCAAGCTTTCCCATATAGTTATTTGGAAGAGTAATTATTTAAAATTATTTGGCGGTGCTTCTTGCTTTAATCAACCATTCCCGAGATGCATATCTTCTGTTCAACCGCTCTTTCAACCTTTTTTTTGTCTGTTTTCACTCCGTAAACCTTTGCTAGCTTTTCAAGGTTTTTTTTTCCTTTGTAAGAAACTCCGATTAGATTCAAAACACTTTTATTTATTTTAACTGGAGATGCTATGCAGGCCTTTTTTTCGGGCTTTGTAAACTCAACCGCTCTTTCAATGCTCTTCGTGCAAGCAAGGGTTTTCAGCCATTCCATTTCAAGCGTTTTGGCGTGGGTTTTTTTTCGGAAACATTTAAAAGCTATAAAGTAGCTATAATCTAGCAGTTTTTCGGAATAGCCAAGCTCTGGCTTTACAACTATGGCGTGAAAACTCTTGAGTTTTTCAAGAGCCTCGCTTAAAGGAACCTTGAGCTTGACAAAATAAACTTTCATTTTTAAGTTTTATGAAAGCGAAAGAATTTAAATTTTTTTCAAACAAAAAACAATTAAAAACGGTGATTTGAACTTTGGTACAATATCATGGGAGAAGCAACACTAAAAGAAGCGGTTCAGGGGGAGTTAAAAAGACTTTCAGAGATAAGAGAAAAAGCGCGGTTGGAGGGTTTTTCTCGGAAACAAAACTTGACAAGGAGAAAGAACTTAGAAAAGTTTTGAGAGTAAGGGGAGGTGGCGTGAAAGTAAAGGCTAAAAAAATAGCTTTCGCCAGCGTTTCAGACGGCAAGGGAAAAACGCGTAAAGTAAAGATAATAAACGTTGTTTCAACGCCAAGCAATGCGTTGTACGCAAGGGAAAATGTCATAGTAAAAGGAAGCGTGCTTGAAGTTGAGGGTGGAAAGATAAAAGTAAGCAGCAGGCCGGGTCAGGATGGCGTGGTAAACGGCGTTTGGTTGGAGCAGTCAAAAGCGGAATCCAAACCGAAATAATTTTAAATATTAAAATTCTTAAATAAAACCACTTCTTATAACAGGGGAGTAACCTTCGGGTTGAGAACCTTTGATTTTAAGTTGAGTTTTAAAGTTTAAGTTAAAAATGAGTTGAATTAAAAATTGGACTTCACAAAATCCTTGAGACTTGCGGTCGACTCCGGCAAAGTAGCATTCGGAAGAGACAGCGTAAAGAAAATCTGCCTTAACGGAGGCGCAAAACTAGTGGTTATAGCAAAAAACTGCCCTCTTGAAGTAAAAAGCGACGTTGAAAGATTCTGCGCTCTAAGCGAAATAAAATTAATAACCTTCGAAGGTTCAAGCTTGAACTTGGGAGTGGCTTGCGGAAAGCCCTTTCCGGTAAGTGCTTTGGCGGTTATGGAAGAGGGAAACTCCGATATTCTAAAAGAGGTTTAAAAAAAATGGTATCCTGGAACAACGATGATTTTAAAATCCTAAGCGATCTTCAACTAAAAACAGGAGTCAAAGCCAAAGACGTTATAATGCTTGAAAATGATATAATTTTTCTGGTAAAACCGGAGGACGTTAAAAAATTCACTCCTGAGTTAAACCGCGCGTTCAAAAAAAAGGTAGTCTTTCTGCAAGACTGTGAAACGCCTATTGAAATGATTAAAAAATGGCTTGGACTTGACAGCATTGAATTGAAAGAGACTGGAAACACAATAATGGTAAAAGTGGATGAAAGAAAAAGAGGAGCTGTTATAGGCAGGGGAGGGTGGAGCATTTCCATTCTAAACACTGTTCTTAAAAAAAAATTCGGAGTGCTGGCTAAGGTGGTATGAAAATGGCAAATGGCTTGTTCGCAGGAAGACTATTAAAAAGAAGCAGAAGCAAGAAGAGATGGCTTAAAAAATGGTGGAAAAGAAAAGCACTTGGACTTAAAAACAAATACGATCCTCTTGAAGGAGCGCCCAGCGCCACAGGCTTGGTCATAAAAAAAGAGGGAAAAGAGCAAAAACAACCACACTCTGGAATAATAAAATGCGTAAAAGTGCAGTTAATAAAAAACGGGAAAAAGGTATCGGCGCACTGCCCAAATGACAAGGCAATAGACTACATAGAAGAGCACGACGAGGTTGTAATAGTAGGTTTGGGAGGTTCACAGAGAGGACAGATGGGTTCGATCCCCGGAGTAAGATACAAAGTGGTTTCAGTAAACGGAGTGGACCTTGAAGAACTGAGATCAAAAAGAAAAGAAAAACCAAAGAGATGATTTTAAAAGTGGAAACAAAACTTTTCGGAAAATATGAATGGAAAGCGGAAGTAAAAGACAAAACCCTGGCGCAATACATTTCAATGACGCCTGTCATTACCCCTCACTCACATGCAAGAATGGCAAACAAACACCTAAGCAAGGGAAAAGTCAACGTAGTGGAAAGATTGGTAAATAAGCTTATGAGAGGAGGTACTGGGGAAAAAGTAGGGGGAAAGCTCATAAGAACGCACGGAAAACTGCAGGGAAAAAAGACAAAAGCAATGAAAATAGTTGACAAAGCATTTGAAGAAATAAACAAAAAAGGCAAAAACCCGCTTCAAATCCTCATAACCGCAATCGAAAACTCAGCTCCCAGGGAAGACGTTACCAGAATAAGGCTTGGGGGAGTGGCATACCAAAATGCGGTTGACATTTCAGCCCTAAGAAGACTTGACGTTTCTCTAAGAAACTTGACGCTCGCAGCCATAATAAATTCATTCAACAAAAAACTAACAATGAGTGAAGCTCTTGCTGACGAGTTGATTAAGGCAAGCGATAACTCGCAGGACTCTTACGCTGTAAAAAAGAAAAATGAAATAGAAAGAATGGCCAAGAGCGTTAGATAAAATTTAAGTGATTTAAAAAAATGGCGACAAAAGAAAACGTAGCGCAACACGTTGCAGGGTTAATGGGCAATCAGGAAAACATCCGAAACATAGGAATAATCGCCCACGTTGACCATGGCAAAAGTACACTAAGCGACTCGCTGGTTGCAAAAGCCGGGTTGATTTCAAAACAACTAGCCGGAGAGCAGAGAGTTTTGGACTTCGAACAGCTTGAACAGCAGAGAGGAATAACCATCAAAGCGGCAAACATTTCAATACCGCTAAACTACAAGGGAAAGGATTATCTCATAAACTTGATAGACACTCCGGGCCACGTTGACTTCGGAGGCCACGTTACAAGAGCTTTAAGAGCGGTCGACGGAGCAGTTCTGGTGATAGACTGCGTGGAGGGAATAATGCCGCAAACAGAAACCGTTCTAAGGCAAGCCCTTAGGGAAAAAGTAAGACCTGTTTTGTTCATAAATAAAATCGACCGTTTTATAACTGAGTTAAAGCTCGACTCAAATGCAATGCAGCAGAAATTCCTGAAAATAATAACAGGAGTAAACAAGCTTATAAAAGACTTTGCAAGCGAAGAGTTTAAAGAAGAATGGCAGATAAAAGTTGAAAGCGGGAACGTTGCCTTCGGAAGCGCCTTCAACAAGTGGGCTTTGTCATACCCTGTAATGAAAGAAAAAAGCATAAGCTTCAAGCAAATGTACGATTTATGCCAAAAAGGAGACCACGCAAAACTGCAGGAAATAGCCCCATTAGACGATGTTATAATAGAAATGATAATATCCCATCTGCCAAGTCCTCTTGAAGCGCAAAAATACAGAATTCCAGTTATATGGCACGGAGAGCCTGAAAGTGAAATCGCTAAAACAATGAAAGCCTGCGACTCCAAGGGAGAGCTGGCGTTCGGAGTAACCGCAATACAAACAGATCCTCATGCAGGAGAAGTGGCGGTCGGCAGGCTATACAGCGGCACACTTAAGAAAGGAGATGAAGTATACCTGTCAGCTCACTACAAAAAAGAAAAGGTACAGCAAGTTGCGATTTACATGGGGCCGGACAGGGTGGTTATAGACCAAGTGCCGGCTGGAAACATAGTGGCTTTGGTGGGATTGAAAGACGTGACTGCAGGGGAAACCATTTCACTTAACGAAATAACCCCCTTCGAGCAGATAAAACACCACAGTGCGCCTGTAATAACAAAAAGCATTGAAGCCAAAAACCCTAAAGATCTGGTAAGATTAATAGAAGTTCTGCACAAATTCGCAAAGGAAGACCCGACGCTAAGAGTTGAAATCAACCAGACGACAGGAGAGCACCTGATAAGCGGGATGGGAGAGCTTCACTTGGAAATAATAGAAACGAAAATAAAAGACGAGAAAGGAATTGAAATAACCACCAGCAAGCCCATCATTGTTTATCATGAAACCATAACCGGCAAGGGACCTACGCTTGAAGGAAAGAGCCCCAACAAGCATAACAAGTTCAAGGTAAGTGTCGAGCCTCTTGAAGAAGGAGTGGTCAAAGCATTCGAAGAAGGTGAAATAGACGATAAAATGAAAGGAAAAGACCTGCAGGAAAGAATAATAAAAGCAGGACTGCCAAGGCCTGAAGGAAGAAAAGTCCTTGACGTTTTCAGGGGAAACATATTCGTTGACGCAACAAAAGGAGTTCAAGGACTTCAGGACGTTATGGAATTGCTAATAGACGGCTTTGAAGAGGCGATGAAAGAAGGTCCGCTGGCAAAAGAAAACGTTGTAGGCGTTAAAGTGAAATTGGAAGACGCTCTAATCCACGTGGACCCTGCGCACAGAGGGCCATCTCAAATAATACCAGCAATCAAAAGACCGCTATACGCGGGAATGCTGTACTCAAACGCTGTGCTGATGGAACCAAAACAAAAGCTGGTTGTAACCTGCCCAAGCGACTACATGAGCGGCGTTATAGGACAAGTGCAAAGCAGGAGAGGGCAGATAACATCAATAGAACAGGAGGGAGAGCTTGTAATAATAAACGCCAAAGTACCGGTTAGCGAAATGTTCGGTTTTTCTTCGGAAGTAAGAAGCGCGTCGCAGGGAAGAGCGGCTTGGTATGTTGAATACGCTGGCTATGAAAAACTTCCACCTGACCTTCAAAACCAGGTTATTCTAAGCATAAGAAAAAGAAAAGGAGAGCCAGAGCAGTTGCCCACGGTTTCAACATTCCTGGATTAGCCTTGCGATTTAAAGTTGTTTTTGCAATTTAAAGGTTGAAGTGTATCGACTGAGTGGATTGGCTCTTGTGCTTTAAATCGCTCAATTATACGAGTTAAAGTGCAAAGCTCCTTATTAAAAAGATTAATAACTTTAACCCATTAAATAATGTTTATGGATGTGCTTTTTTTCTACGTGATAATCTTCATGCTGATTTTTATATTCACGTTAGCCTCAAATTCTATTTTTATAATAAAAGTGGATGATATTTCAAAAAAGTTCAAGTCAGATTTAATAAAACAATTCTTAAAAATAGAAAGAAACGTGGCAACCTCTCTTTTGATAGTTAAACTATCAATAAGCGGGTTTATAATAATCATGCTGGTAGAATTGCTTTATCTAAAAACTTTTAATAGTTCAATTCTTGATCTAGATTTGATAATTCTACTGATTGGAGTTATCCTGCTATCAATAGCTGGTTTTATGGCGGTGTCAAAAACACAAGAGATGTCTAAAGAGTATGGATTTGAATAGTGAAATCATTTTAATATACATATTATTTGCTGTAATGTTTATACTTAATTTTTTTAATTTATACCTAGAGTTTAAATCAATGAGAAAACTGAGCAGAGAAAGCTAGGTATATAAAATGATAAAGCTAGATACTGAAATAACGCTGGCATTTATACTTTTTGAACTAACCGGCTTGTATTTGATAATATTAATAGAAAGCAGCACTTTTAACATAATATTCACGATAACTACTATTTTATTTGCACTTTCAACAATAATTATCTCTTACCTTGCTTTCAGCATAATAAAACAAATACGCAACTTCACCAAAATTTTAAAAAATATAAATTAAAAACAGCCAAAACCCTTATTAATAATTAATATAAATATTATTTTTTTATGGACGTAATACTTTTGTATTTGGTGATATTCATTATATTATTAGTTGTGGCTTTCGCTTCAAATTTGTTTTTTACTCTTAAATTAAACCATCTAAAAAACCAGTTTCAATCTGAGATTGGAGAATGGCATGAGCTGATGCGAAATGTTTCACTGTCAATACTGGTAATAAAAATAGCTGCTGGTGTTTTCATAATTTTATTTTTATTGGAACTTGAAGGCTTCATGACGGGAATATGCAATATCATAGCCTACGCTGACCTTTTTGTATTTTTTATTGGAACCCTTCTACTTGTTATAACCGGAAGACGTTTCATATTTAAAACAAATGATTTGGTAAAAAACTATGGATTCAATAATTGAACTGGCTGTAATTTATTTCATAGGCGCAGTGGTAATAGCATTAAATATAATTGACATAAGAGAAGAAGTTATATCGCTTAAAAAAGTAAGCAGGGAAAGTATTCTCCACGCGGTGACAAGCCTTGAAATAAAGCTCACGCTTTCATTAATACTATTTGAGCTTTCAAGTTTGTATATTATAGCCCTGCTTGTAGAAAAAATGCCTTTGAATGTTAACTTTGCAGTGGCGACGGCTCTTTTCGCCGCTTCAATATTGCTTATGACTTACTTTGCATTCATCTTTGTTTCAAAAACAGAAAAATTCTCAAAATTGTTCAAAAACATAAAAAAACAAAAATAAAAAACTAAAAGCCTAACATAAAAATCATTTTCAACTTCTCAACTCCTTCCTGTAAAAAGTTTTTTAAGCTTAAACCCCTATTAACAAAACCAATGTTCTTCGCTGAAAAGAAAAAAATCCAGCACTCGCTCAAGTGGAGCATACCAGAAGCAAGAAGAACAGTTGAAATAAACGACATTACAAAAACGATTGAAACTCTCAAAACCAAAGCAAAGTTCCTGACCGGAGGGCAGTTCAAGGATGTTATCTACTCAAAGCAGTTTGGCGATACAGCCTTCGCGTATTTTATAATACGAACAGACGTTAGAACTGAAGATGAAAAGCTTATTTTCGACGGTTACATGCTTGAAGAAGACGACAAATTGAACTTCGACGTTTCAAGCTCATATTCGATAATGCCAAACCTTGAAAAAATGGGCTACTATGAAGTGTTTGAAAGAAACATAACACTCTGGAGCTTTGCTTACCTTAACCTTTCAGTAAACATCTACAGCGTCGATGGGTTTGGAGACTACCTTGAAATAACCCTGCCTCAAACAAAAATAGAAAACGCCAGAAAATTAGCTGAAAGCAACGTGCTGAAAATTCTTCACCTTATTGGAGCAAGCGAAACGGATGTTATAGCCACAGATGTTATAACCCTCCAACTTTCAAAAATCCTGGAAGAACAGCAAAAACAAAACTAATCCTCCTCCTCATCGTCATAATCCCAGCCTTCCTCATCCTCATCTTCATCCTCATCTTCTTCGTCATCTTCTTCCGGCCTTTTCTTAGCCAACTCAAACTTCATTTCCAACTCTCACCTTTTAAAAAAATTTTGCTTTTTTGATTTAAATTAAAGCTTTTAAATGTTTCTATTAAAAATGAAAAACCATTTCAAAAAGTTTTCAGAGCTATTCTTTTAAGACTTTTGAACCAATCAATCTTATCGCTCTTTAAATTTTCAACCCTCTTAAAAAAAAACTTTGTTGAAACGTGTTTAGTGGCGTCAACTTGAACCACCCTGTCATAATTTTCCAAACTTCTAATCAAACAATAATCCAAAGCTTCAGCCAAAACATTCTCCCTAACCTTAATGTCAGAATAATCTCTTTTTTTTAATCTTTTATCCAAAACCTCTGGCTTGCATCTCAAAACAATAACGGCATCGCTTGGAATCCTAAACTCGCAGGCCAAATGCCCCTCGACAATAAAATCTCTTTTTCCCTTAATTTTTTCAAGTGTTTTAATTCTTAATTTTTTCAAGTCAACACTGCCATCCTTATCATATGGTTCTGCTAATTTATTCAACTCGAACAAAGGCCACCCTGTTATTTTTGACAATTCTCTTGAAATCGAGCTCTTTCCAGTTCCAGGAGTGCCTGTTATAACCAACTTCATTTTCTTTCAATCCCTGGCAAACTTTATTTTATCGACAACGCTTCTAGCCTTCTCCATTTTCTCCTTGAACTCCTCCATGAAATCGCTCATCACCCTCAAAGCGTTACTCTTATCCTCGCCGCATAAAAGCTTTCCACTCCTGCAATTAGAGTAAACCCTGTTTAAATCAGAATCGTTCAAAAAATGATCTTTGTACAACTCAAAAATCATGCACTTGTCAGGATTTCCCCCCAACTTTCTTTGCTCTTCAACATTATCCCTGCCGCCGGTCAGAGCATTCATAATCTTTTTCTTCAAATCCCCGTCAGGAAGGTTTATCACGCCCAAAGGCTCTGACTTTGACATTTTCCTCTGGCCGCTCAAACTTGGAAGAAGCTTCTGATAAAGCGAGCTGGGACTGAAAAAACCCCTTTCCTTAAACTTTCTGGCTAAATCCCTTGCCAGTCTGATATGCGGTTCTTGATCAACACCGCACGGAATTATCGTCGGAGCAGGCTCTCTAACCTGAGGGTAGAAAATATCCCCCATCA
>JAMCXP010000040.1 GCA_023474775.1 Candidatus Martarchaeota archaeon | reverse complement strand
AGTTCATGATAGCAAAGGGAATTGGAAGCGTTACGATTCATTTTTAAGGGAAATGAAGGGTTTCTGGAATGCTCACCGCTTGTTTGATTGTTTTAAAAACAGCAAAGAGGCTGAAAATAAAACTATCGGGTTTTGACAAGCGCTTGGACTCCGCGTTGGTAGAGTATACTCACATAAACTACCTTGCGCTTGCAATGCTGATTGCCGCGCTAACGCCACTGTCTAATATTGATTCACACCAAGAAGGGCAAATCACCTATCAGACAAATTCAAAACAATGCAACCCTCCAACAACACACAAACCCGTGCAAACCAAAACATATTTAAAACTTCAACCGCAATGAAAAAAAAACATGATTATTTCACAATGGTTTAAAGTAATTTCAAACCCAAAAGAAGTTTTCAGACAGGAAAAAAACAACGCGTCACTTAAAAAAACCTTTGCAAGCCTGCTTGTCGCGATGATTTTGCTTCTGCTTTATTTGATGGCTTCCCTTTACTCAAACACTCTCTTCAAACCACCGCAACAGACCAACATAAGCCAGGGCATTGGCTACGACCTTGCAGAAGCGCTGGGCAACACTGTGATGCTCATAATCTTCTTCCTGCTTTTCATAATAATTCCGCTGATAATCTACCCGATAATGTTTTTACTAGCAGGAGGCTTGTTTTACATTTTTGGGTTAATCATCTACAAAAAAAGCAACGGCATTAAAACTCAATACTACCTCTTTTCATTATTCCAGCCAGGGCTGATTCTACTTTCAATCATTTTCGGGTTTGTCTTCTCACTCCTTTCAATAAGCGCGGCGTGGGTTGTGCTGATTGCTTTCATTTACTCGCTTTACCTCGATTTCAAGGCAACTCAAACAAACTTCAACACTTAAAAAAAATCAAAACACTCCTAAACAAACTTTCCAAACACTTAAACCCAAACATTTAATATGAAATACCTTTCGTTCGCTTTTATCCCCTTTTTTGCAACAGGGGACTTCCTGTTAGCAGAGTTAAAAACCAATCAATAGGTTTTAATTGTTTGTTTATTAATTTTAATTCATGGCAATCGTTGAAAAGGGCTATCCGTTCTGCTTTTACAAGGAGTCTCCAAGCGATTTAACAGCTGAAGAGGCCAAAATATCAGAAGTTATAGTCGACGCTTTTTTAAGAAGAAGAATGGAAAAAATTGTTGAAATAGGGCTTGAGGCGGCGAACTTTGAAAAAATATTAAACAACTACTCTTTAGGAAGGCCTTTAAGACAGGCGGATAGGGAGGCTTTTGAAAAACAGCTTCTCGAAGCAATTCTGCAGCTTCCTGTCAACGCGGACAATATTGTTTCAAGTGTTTATGAAAAGGCTTTCGGATACAAGCTTGTGCAGAAGCTTTTCGACGACACAAACCTTGAAGAAATAATGATAAACGGGGAGGATGAAGAGATAATGGTTTTCCACAGGGAGTTTGGAGTGTGCAAAACTTCAATCAAACCCACTGCCAAGGATATTGAAAATTTCCTTATTCAAATAAAATGGAGTGGAAAAAATCTTGACGACTTGAAACTTCCCGAAGGCAGCAGAGCCAACATCATAGTAAAACCAATAAGCGATAAGACAATAATAACAATAAGAAAATTCAAAAAACAGAAGTTTTCCATAACAACCTTGATTGAAAACGAAACAATGGATGCGGATCTTGCCAGCTACTTATGGCTTTGCGTTGAAGGGTTGAAAATATTTCCATTGAATATAATGGTTGTAGGGGGGGCCGCCTCGGGCAAAACAACCACCTTGAACGCTTTAAGCTCTTTCATTCCTCAAAACGACAGGATAGTAAGCATCGAGGAAGTAAGAGAGGTTGATTTTGACAGGAAAAATTGGGTCGCTTTGGAAGCTCAGCAGACTGGAATGGACTTGATTTTAAGGAATGTTTTGAGAATGAGGCCCGACAGGATAGTCATAGGAGAAGTCAGGGGAAGCGAAGCTGAAACTCTCTTCAATTCAATGAACGTAGGTCTAGGAGGGGTTTTGGGAACAATGCACGCCAACAATTCAAGGGACGCCGTGAAAAAACTTGAAGAAGACCCTATGAACGTTCCACGCGGGCTAATACCTCTATTAAATATTATAATAGTTCAAAACCTTTTCTTTGACAGGAGGAGTGGAAAAAACGTGAGAAGAGTCGTTCAGGTAAGCGAGGTTTCAAGAATAGAGAAAGAAATAACCTTGAACGACGTGTTCAAATTAAATCCAGCTACAATGAAGCTTGAAAGAACCGACTATTCAAGCGAGGCTTTGGAGAAAATCTCAAAGGGAGCCAGCAAAAGCATAATGGAATTGAACGAAGAACTTGGAAAAAGAAGGGCGATTATGGACTATCTTGTTGAAAAGAATATTTCAAGCTTTAAGGACGTCAACGATTTCATGAACACTTATTATCAAAAGGAATAAACAAGTTTACACGTGAGTGAAATAAAAAACTCCTTTCGAGTCCAGCCTGCAAAAACCAAGCTTCTCAAATTGAACCTCGCTTCCTATTTTAAGATTTGAGCAATATTCTTCAACAAAACCATCGATTATCATTTCTGATTTTATTATTTTAACTGGAATTGAACGATTTTTTTCAACCCACGGGATGACAACAGCCTCCTCGTTTAAAACATTACCATTTTTATCGATTGTCACCAGACCCTTCAAGTGCATTCTATCCGACAAGTATTTTTTGTCTACTAGAAAAACAGTTTCACCGTTGAAGGAGTAGTGCTTGAAACCAATCTCGGCTGACGGGTGGAGCTTTATTTTGAAATCTCCTTTTATTTTGACTTTCACTTCAACCGGACTTGAAACAAAAAAATACCTGGGCGTTGAAAAGTCTATTTCCTTTCTGTTGAAATTGTTTAAAATCTCCCAGTCAACAGTGGTTTCGTTTTCATTCAAGCCGAAATTAAGAATGAAATTTCTTATAGCTTGCGGAGAGTATCCCCTTCTTCTCAAAGCAGATAAGGTCGGCAGTTTTGGATCGTCAAAACCAGTGAAAACACCCTCTCTTATTCCCTTTACAATCTCGCTTTTTGAAACCGTGGAATTTTTAATTGAAATCTTCCCGTAAGTTATGGTCAAAGGATAAGTCCAATCAAAAGCAGAGTAAATATATTTTTGCCTCTGCTCTGAAACCATCAAATCTTTTCCCCTTATTATAACCGTGACGTTCAAATCGTGATCGTCGACAGCAGAGGCGAAATCAAGCGTGGGCCAGAGCTTCACGCTTTTCTCAACCAGCGGGTGCTCCGGATGATCAACTATCCTAAACGCAACCCAATCCACTATCGCAGGGTTGGGATGATTCAAATCCGTTTTTATCCTTCCAACCGCCTCCCCCTCCTTATAGGAATTTATTTTACTCCAAAGCTCCAGGTTTTTTTCAACGCTATTCCCCCTGCACTCGCAGGCGATTCTTGTTTTGCGCGTACTCCAATCCTTGCAGGTGCAAACATAAGCTATCCCCTTTTCTAGGCATTTTCTGAAATGCTCGTAGTATACCACAAGCCTTTTTGAAGCGTATATTTTTTTAGTGTAATCAACTCCAAGCCAATTCAAATCCTGTTCTATCAAATCATAAGCCTGCTTCAAAGGTATCTTTTCAGGATTTTTAGGGTCGGTATCGTCAAACCGAAGTATCAACTCCCCACCGTATTTCTTATGGTACTCATCATTCAAAATTATCATTCTGGCGTGCCCGACATGCAGTGGCCCGTTCGGATTCGGAGCCATCCTTAAAACAGGCTTTTCAACATTCAACTCAGGAAGAACTCTTTCTTTTTCAGGCTTTTTTTCAAAACGATAGTTTTCAATCCCCTTTTCTATTTCTTGCTTGGATAGAAGATTCACCTCACCAACTATCCTGCTTACTTTAAGGCTCAACTCACCAACCATTTCCTTAAACTCAGGGTTCTCGCCCAAAAGTTTAGCTATAACCACCCCTTCCTTTGCCTTTCCATAGTCCAAAGCATTCTTTAAAGCGAATTTTTTTATGATTTCCTCGATTGAATCCATTGTTTTAAATTTAATGATTAATATTAAAAAACTGTTTGGATTTAAAAATACTCAATGAACTGGAACGAAAGGCTGAAAAAAAACGGTTTGACAAGACCTTCAAACAAAAGAATGCTCTGCGCTTACAACGCCCTGATAGATGAACAGGTTTTCTACGAAGAAAGTTTCTTCAAATTCATGATACCTCCCGGCGACGACAAGATAATAATCCACAAAACGAACAGAGAGTTTTACAGGGTGGACAACCCCACTCACTTCTTTTCAAGCTTTTTTCAGGCTTTGAAAGAAGGAAAGGCCGCGCACCTTCCTGTCAACGAGCACATGCTGAAATGGCTCAGCGAAACATTCGTTGAAAGAAAGGAAAGAATAGGAGGCCAAGCAGGAATAATAGCAAACCAGCTTGCCATTCTAGGCTGGAAAAGCGTTATATACACTCCAATACTATCAGAAAAGCTAGCGGCGTTGATTTATAAAAAAGTGGAGTTTCCGATTGTTGAAAACAATGAAATCATATTCAGAAGCGCAAAAAACTGCTTCAAAGAAGGCGATCCAACCAAAATCAACTGGATTTTCGAGTTCAAGGAAAAAGACAAACTGAAAATAAAAGGAGAGGTTGCAGTCGCTCCAAGATCAAACAGGGTTATTTATTCCTCGCCTTTCCCTTCAATACCTGTTTTTGAAAGCGCTTACAAGGAAAAAAATCTTGAAGATCTTGGAAGAAAAATAGACGGCGCGATTTTCGCGGGTTATAATTACTTAAAGCCAAAATACGACAACGGGCTGACGTACAAGAATTATTTGAAGAAAGAAATGGAGAACCTGGAATTTCTTAAAAGAGGGAACAAAAACCTCAAGATTCACGTGGAGTTCGTCCCGTCTGATTTTAAGACAATCGAAAGGGATGTTTTAAACCATTTGACAGTCATAGCAGAAAGCCTTGGAATAAATGAGGTTGAAATAATAGAAGTGGCTGAAAAACTCGGCTTCAAGAAAGAAGCTTCAAACGCAAGGAAAAACGAAAACGCTTACACCCTATACAAAGCAGGATTAAAGGTTTTCGAAAAACTCAAACTTAAAAGACTCCACCTTCACAACCTCGGATATAATCTAGTAATCGTTTCAAAGCCATGCCTTATTGAAAAAGAAGTAAACGCCGTTTTGTACTCTTCAATAATAGCAACCTCAAAAGCAGTGATAGGCAGAGAACTAAAAAGAAATGAATGGAGAAAGTCAATTCGCATTCCTGTTTCAGCAAGAGGCTTAAACCAGCTTGAAATCCTAGCCAGAGAATTAAAACTCAACGGAATTGAAAAGGAATTGCTTCAAAAGCAAGGCGTGGTGGACTTCGGAGATTACTATCTTTTGTGCATTCCAACCCAAGCGTTCGAAACGCCAAAGAGCACGGTGGGTTTGGGCGACATTGTTTCAAGCTTCGCTTTCGCGGCAAGCCTGTAAAAAGGCATCATTTTTAAATTTAAGCACCCCAACCCTAATCAATGGACAGGATAATGAATGAAAAACCAAAAGCTAATCAGTGGACTGACCCCAGGCTTAAAAAAACAGTTTTAGAAGCGGTTGAACTCGCCAAAAAAAAACAGCCTGATCTGGAAGAATTAAAAAAATTCAGACTTGAAGCAAGAAAAAACGGATACAACTTAACTCCTCAAATCCCTAAAATAATTAAAATAATAGAAGACCAGGGAGAAAAAAAAGACGAGGTCGTTGCAGGAGTGCTATCGCTATTCGAGCACCATCCTTTGATTGTTGCAAAGGAAATGAACATCAGAAACTTGAAAGACCCTTCAGCGTTCACAAAAGCCATGACAAAAATGGATGCAGACAGCGTGGAGATAGCAAGAGCGCTTCACTCAAACTTCAGGTTGAATCCAGAAGAAATAAACACCCTTTTGAAGGAAAGCGACTGGCCTGTAGCGTCAAGAGTGGAAGCGTTTAAAACACAAGGATTGCCGCTGCCGATAATCTACGACATTCTAAAAAAAGAAGGATTTAAAACCAGCTCTGCCATTGACACGCTTCTAATCACCTACCATTCAAGCGAGTTAAAAAAAAAATTAAAAGAACACCCTGAGCATGAAGATATAGAAAATAAAATAAGACAAAAAGAAGAGAGTAAAAAAAATTCAGATTTCGAAGAATACTCTCTTGGAGATTAGATCAAATCTGCACTACTTTAATAGAATCTGTTGTAAACCTGCCACCATATGTTAAAACCACAGCGTCGCCCTTCTTGAAAAGGTGCATTGGAATTTCATCGGAATTTTTAACCTTTAATGAAATGGTGTTCCAGGCAAGCTTAAGCTTGCTGAAAGTAGCCTCGCTTGTGGTAAGCGCGATGATTGGAATCTGAGATTTGAACCTTGAAATTGAAAGAGAGGTTTTCCCAGTCCTGGTTTTAGTTAAAATCGCTTTGGCTTTAATTGTCTTTGAAATGTTCTTCGCGCTCTCGCTTATAGCCTCTGATACCGTGCTGGTTTTGAAATGCCTTTCTTCAACAGAAGACTGGGTGGAAAGAATTATTTTTTTCATTGTTTTAACGGCATTTTCAGGGTTCGCCCCTATAGCAGTTTCTTCAGACAGCATCAAAGCATCCGCCCCATCCAAAACAGCGTTCGCCACGTCAGTCACCTCCGCTCTTGTGGGAAAACTGCCTGTCACCATAGACTCAAGCATTTGTGTTGCAACAATGACGGGCTTTGAACTCTCCTCGCAAGCGGATATAATCCTTTTTTGAATCAAAGGAGTTTGCTCAAACGGAAGCTGAACACCCAAATCTCCCCTGGCCACCATAACCGCGTCGGCTTCTTTTATTATCTCATCAAGATTATCCACTCCCCTACTCGTCTCGATTTTCGCTATTATATTACCATTATAATTTTTTCTCGCTTTTTTAATCGACTCCGCGGATTGAGCATAGCTGATGGCTATAAAATCAGAAAGATTTTTGATTTTTTTAATTATCTCCATATCCTTTGGCGTAGGGGATTGAAAATTTTTAATTGAAGGAATGTTAACTCCCATTCCCTCTCTAACCTCGCCTCCCTTCAAGACGATTAAATCCTCATCGCTTAAAGCTTCAAGCTCTATAAGCCCATCTGAAAGAAATACCTTCTCTCCTTTTTTAAGACTCGGCAGTGAAAACTTCGAGTTTGAAATTGTTTCGCCTGAATTTATAATCCTGTTGAAGCCTTCTACTCTAAGTTTTGGCCCTGGAAGATCAGCCATTGCCAAACAGCCGAGTTTTTTAACCATCTTAATCTTTTTAATATTCTCTTCAAGCCCGCCGTGGGAAAAATTCACCCTGAAAACCTCCACTCCGATCTGCGCCAATCTTTTAATCGAATCCTGGCTTGAAGTCGAAGGGCCTATTGTTGCTATTATCTTGACTTTCATTTGCATTCCTAGCTTAGTGCGAGGGTTTTTAAAATTGTTTCTATTAATTAAAATATCGTGATACTTAATTGAAATTGTTCAATACTTTAGCAAGAAAAAAAGAAGAGATAGAGCCTATAAAAGACAATGAGATTGGAATGTACACTTGCGGCCCTACTGTTTACTATTACCCGCATATTGGAAACATGGCCACTTACATAAGAGAAGACCTGCTTAAAAGAGTTTTAGAACACGATGGCTTAAAAGTCAAGCACGTTATGAACTTCACTGACGTAGGCCACCTGGTAAGCGACGAGGACGTGGGAGAGGACAAACTGAGAAAAGAAGCTGAAAAAGAAAAAAAAACAATGAAGGAGATAGCAGAGTTTTACGGTGGAGAATTCCTTAAATACATGAGCCTTTTGAACAACATCAAACCCAATGTTACCTGCAAGGCTTCGGATCACATTGAAGAAATAATAGAATTAACCAAAAAGCTTGAAGGCAACGGATTTTTGTACGTCATTCCAGATGGGGTTTACTTCAACACCTCAAAATTCAAAAATTACGGCGAGCTGATCCCTTCAACTTTCGAAAAACTGAACGCTAATTTAAAAGCAGGAGCAAGAGTGGAGAGACCTGAAGGGTTGAAAAACATCACCGACTTCGCGGTTTGGAGGTTCGCAAGAAAAGGAGAAAAGGAAATGGTGTGGGACTCACCATGGGGCAGAGGCTTTCCAGGGTGGCACATCGAGTGCTCGGCAATGAGCATGAAATACTTAGGTGAAACATTTGACATTCACTGCGGCGGGATTGACCACATTCCAATCCACCACACAAATGAAATCGCGCAAAGCGAGGCGGCGACCGGAAAAAAATTCGTAAATACGTGGGTTCACTTTTCATTTATAAACATAAACGGAGGCAAGATGGCTAAATCGCTGAGAAACATTTACACTGTTCAAGATTTAATCGACAAAGGATTCGACCCTCTTGACTTCAGATTCTTCGTGCTCACAGGCCATTACAGGCAAGGATTGAACTTCACATTTGAAGCACTTGAAAACGCTAAAACCACTCTAAACAAAATCTACGGCTTTATAGAGAACCTGAAAAACTTTAAAGAAGAAGGATTTGACAAAAACTTCGCTGAAAAAATAAGCGAGTTGAAAAACGAGTTTTTCGAAGCAGTGAACGACGATCTTAACACTCCCACAGCAATTGCAAAGATGCATGAAATCATAAAAGAGGCTAACAAAAAGCATCTTTCAAAAAAAGATGCTGAATTCATACTTAACACTCTTCTCGACTTTGACTCTGTTTTGGGCTTGAATTTTTCAACACACTCCGAGAAGAAAGAGCTTTCAAAAGAAGTTGAAAAACTTGTAGATGAAAGAGAAAAATTCAGAAAATCTAAAAACTTCAAGGAAGCCGACAGAATAAGAAACACTCTTAAAAACGAGTATCACGTGATTATTGAAGACTCTTCAACCGGCTTGAAATGGAGATTTGAAAAATAATATTTAAAAAAAATATTATTTTGTATTCAAAGCGTTGTTTATCAAATCCCTCAGCTTTTCCATGGTTTTTCTCTCGAACCTTCCCTGAAAAACCAACCCGTTGTTCTTGGCCACGTCGAACTCTATGAACTCCGGCACGTAATTCTTCTGGCTTTCATCCATCACCTTCGGATAGTCCAAAGGCTGAACTTTGAAACCAACCGTGTTCTGATTTGGCGGGGCTAAAACCTGCGGTGCCAACAGCTTTAAAGCGGTCAGAAGAATCAAGTTAAAAACAACCAAACCAAGGAAAAAATAAATATGAGTGTACTGACTTGAAAAAATAGCCAGAATAATCCCAACAATACCAGTCCAAAAAAGCGTGTTAATAACCAACTGTTTTAAAATGGCGTTGTTCATAGACTAAATAATATAAGTCTAAAACTTTAAATTTGTTTTCTTTGTAAGATTAAGCAAGGTGAAGTTAAAATGATAGGTAAGATTGAAAAATATTATCATGAAAAAATCGAAACCGAAGGCGCGATGCTTTTCTCTCTGGTAGATCCAGACAAGTTCTCATTTGAAAAGGGAGCTAAGCTTGCAAAAGCCTGCTACGAGAACGGGGCGGACGTCATCCTAGTAGGAGGGAGCATTGGAGCGCAGGGAGAAGTTTTGGACGAAACAATAAAACAAATCAAAGAAGCGGTGAGCATTCCAGTGGTTTTATTCCCTGGAAACATCAGCGGCATCAGCGGAAAAGCAGACGCAATTTACTTCATGCAACTATTAAACTCAAGGGACGTTTACTGGCTAAGCACGGCCGCCATTCAAGGAGCGCCTGTAATCAAAAGGCTAGGATTAGAAGCAATCCCAACCACCTATCTTATATTCGAGCCAGGAAGGTTAGTAGGGTGGATAGGCAACGCAAACCTAATTCCAGTTGACAGACCAGACATAGCAGCCGCATGCGCTTTGGCAGCAAGATTCTCAGGAAGCAGAGTCTTAATTTCAGAAAGAGGAAGCGGAGCTCCAGAGCCAATGCCGAACGCGGTTGTATCCGCTCTTGACAAAGCATGCGGAGACGACGTCTTTCTCTTCGACGCCGGAGGAGTAAGAACCTCCGAACAGGCAACCGAAATCATAAAAGCAGGAGCAGACGGAATTCAAGTTGGAACAGCCTTTGAAGAAGGAGACGTTGCAGAAAAAACCAAAAAACTGAGAGCGGCTGTAAAAGAAGCGGGAAAAAAAAGGGTTAAAAGTTGATTGTAGAGAACTTCATAAGCGGGCTCGTCCTATCCCTGGCAGTTGGAGGGCTCATAGGACTGGAAAGACAAAGAACCAACGCACAAACAGTAGTTGGCTTGAGAAGCTTCGCCCTCATTTCAATGTTTGGAATGATACTAGCAAACGTTTTCTACAGTCTAAGCGACCTTTTCGTAATAGCCGGCTTTATAGGAGTATTCTCGCTTTCAATAATCTACTACTACCTTAAAACCTTCTCATTCAAAAACCTCGGCATAACCACAGCCATAGTAATCCCAATCACCTTCATTCTCGGAGTTCTAATAGGACTGGGCTTCGCTCCAGAAGCAGGAGTTTCAGCAATAATAATAACATTTCTTCTTGTCGAAAAGAGCAAAGTGCACTCACTGGCTAAAAACATTTCAAAAGAAGAAATAATCGACTTGATGATTTTCGCAATAATCGCCTTTATTCTATACCCATACCTCCCAATACAGCCATATAATTTTTTAGGAAAGTCAATAGATCTCCACTTCTTTCTTTGGGTGGTAGTAGTCTTCAGCCTGATAGGATTCATAGCACATTTTTTGATGAAATTCTTCAAAAAAAACGGGCTTTTATACGCAAGCTTCTTCGGAGGAATCATCTCATCCTTAAGCGTTATATACTTTTTCTCAATCAAAAGCAGGGATGAAAAAATAGTCAACTTCGTATACGCCGCAGCAACGGTGGGTAGCGTTATAGGCGATTTGATAATATTAATATTCATAAACCCGCAGTTTTTCTATCTTGTTTGGATGCCGTTCGTCTTTTTCGCTATAACTTTCGCCTACTTTGTTCTAAAGGAAAAACAAAGCTCAAATATAAACATCTTCGAAAAACCCCTGAGCCTCTCCGCGGTGCTTGAGTTCAGCGCCCTTTTCTTCATAATAAGTTTCCTTCTATCCCTAGCTTCCAATTTTCACGCTGCCGGAGTAGTTCTAGCCTCGCTTTTAGGAGGGGTTGCCAACTCAATGGCAGTCTTCGCAAGCATTTCAATTCTATACTCTTCAAAACAGCTAAGCTTTCTAACCGCTTTTCTCTCTCTTTTCTTCGCAGTGGTGGGAAGCAGCATAGCCAAAATAGCAATTTTAAACCTCACTCAAAAAGACAAGAAAACCCCGTGGAAGCAGTTCTTTCTAGCAGCAGTAATTTCACTTATTGTTTTCTTTATAACTAATTTAATCTAAACACAGCCAATCAGAAACGCTTTTATTTAAGTAACAACAAAAAAAACAAAAATGAAAGAAAACGCATTGAACTGGCTTCATAACGAATTCAAGGTTAAAAAAATTCTTGGAATTTCAAGGTTTTCAAAAACAGTCTTTTACCCAGTAGGGCTAGATGAGGGAGTGGGAGTAAACGCTGAAAAAGCCAAAGAAATAATAGAAAAACTCGGGGGGCCTAAAAATTTCAAGTTCAGAAAAATACAAGACCGCCACCTAATCCTAAGATTAAAAAATCAAAACATCAATTTTAAAAAACTAACAGAACTCTCAGGAAAGAACTTTGAAAAATGGGCTAAAAAAAACGTAAGAGCTTGATTCACTTAAACAAAATCCAGGCGAAAGAATTTCATAAGCCCTACTCATTAAAAAAAATATATTAGTAAATATTTTAATTCAATATTTTATGATTTTTAATCAATCAAACTTTTAAACCAATAAAAATACAATGATTTTGCTTATTTTTGATTTTACTAAAAGACCAATCATAAAAAATGAATGCCTTAAAACCTACTTTATCCACCATTTGAGTTATTTCCTTTTCACTGAAAAGCCCGAGTTTGT
>JAMCXP010000015.1 GCA_023474775.1 Candidatus Martarchaeota archaeon | reverse complement strand
GTCTACGAAAATAACTCCTTTTTCTGACAGTTCTTTTCTCAGGCTGTTGTAAACGCTCTCGCTTTCGTATTGCGCCACCACTCCCCCAAGAACGCTTCTTTCTGCCTGCGGAATACCTAGCTTTTCAAATGTTTTTTTTATTTCTTTTGGCACTTCACTCCATTTTATAGAAGGCTGATCCTCTGGCTTTAGATAATAGTCAAAATTATCGAAGTTTATTTTCTTCAAATCAATTATGCTCCATTTTGGAAGCGGCTTTGACTTGAAAACCTCGAAAGCGTCAAGCCTTAAATTTTTCATCCAATCAGGCTCGTTCTTTGCCCTTGAAATTTTTTCTATATTCTCTTTTGAAAGGCCTTTAAGCTTGAGTACCGGCTTTGAACCAGTCTTAAAATTATACTTCTTTTCTTCCAATTCCTGTATTTTCATTTTCAATCAACTTTTACGGCAAACATTTTGTCATTTAAGGATATAAGCTCCACCTCGCTTCCTTTTTTTAATTTCAAAAATTTTACCAAATCTTCAGGTATTATAACCACTAGAGAGTTTCCAGCGTATGATATTTTTCTCTTGAATGTTGGAAAGCACTTGGCGCTCATTTCAACTGGAAGAAGGCATGAAACCCAGCAATTGTCCTTTTCGTTTTTTTTCATAGTAGAATTATATTAGAGAAAGTGTATAAAAGTTTTCTTTTAAGTTTAAATCATTCATTGCCAAGCTGTCCTTTTTTTGAAAGTAAAAAGAAAAGTTTTTAAGCGGTTAACACCAGAACTTTTTTATGTCAAGGACGCACAATGGAGATACTGGTTTTACTTCCATTATTGAAAAAAGGGTTGCAAAGAACAGCTCCCAAATCAGGGCCTTGGGCGCTTTGGACGAATTGAACGCTTGGATTGACTTATGCAACTCTTTTTCTAAAGGTTCTGACAAGAAAATTCTTTATAAGATAAGAAATGATTTGCGAAAGATAAGTTTTTGCGTTGCTGGAGGGAAGTGCGATGTTGAAGAAAAAGACGTGAATTTTCTCGAGAATGAAAGCCTTAAAATTGATTCAAAATTTAAGGTTAAGAATTTTGTCGATTTTGAAGGCTACGGTTGGTTTTTTAATATTGCCAGAACAGTTTGCAGAAGAGCTGAATTAGAATTACTAAATTTTTCACCTCCTGATGCGAAGTCAAGTTATTTAAACAGGCTTTCAACACTGCTTTTCTCGCTTGCAGTTAAATCAAAATCTACCAGCCATAGAACCTTGCTTGGGAATAAGAGAAAGCCTTGAAGATTTCAAGAGCTCCTTTTTTTGCTAAACCAGGCTTTGTTAAAAGCTTTAATGCTGACAAGAGTTTTTCTGAAGAGCCACCACTTATTTTTTCAGGCATTATTGAAATTATTTCATCCGCTTCCTTGTCTTGCAACGAGTAGAATTTTTCTTTTCCTTTAAGTATTGAAGAATAGTCGGGAAATTCTTTTTTCCACTCTGATTCATAGGCTGAAAGAGAGGCTTCAGAAAAATCATTTTTATCAGCAGCTTGCTTTATTGCTTTAGCCGCCAGCTGCCCTGATTTTAATGACAGGTGCGTCCCGCCTTCGAATAAAGGACTTGTAAACCCGGCAGCATCGCCCACCGCTATGAAAGAGTTTGAAAAGGTTTTTTTAGGCCCGGACGCAGGTATAAGCCCACCGAAAGTTTTAAGCTTAGGCTTTTCACTCAAACCTATTTTTTTAAGAAAAAGGTCAAGATAGATTTTAGCTTTTGTGTTTTGGTTTGTGGTTAGCCCAACATTAGCCCCGTCGGATTTTGGTATGACCCATAAATAGCCGTGAGGCGCTAGAGAGGGAATGACATAAAAATCTATTTTTTCATTTACTTCAACGTTTCCTAGTTTATATTGAATTCCAACCACTGTTTCAAAGTTTTGGTTTAGTATTTTTTTAGTTATGAAACTTGAAACGCCAGTAGCATCAACTAGAACCTTGCCTTTGTAATTGTTCACCCCTGATTTGACGCTCCAAACCCCTCCTTCTTTAGTTACATTGTCTACTTTTGATTTTGTTTTTATTTCAACTCCCTTGCTTGCGGCTTTATCAGCCAGCCACTGCTCAAAATTGTTTTTATTCAAAACCACGCCTTTTTCAGGAAGGAGAGAATGATGATTTTCAGATATCAAATCTATTCCGCTGACTTTTGTTGATATCGCGCTTTCTGGCGGGCTGAAGTTGAATTTTTGCAACGCTATGTTTGACAAGCACTCCCCGCAATGGACCGGCTCCCCTATGCTTTCATGCTCTTCCAGAAGCAAAACATTGAGGTTTTCAATTGCCGCATGGTAGGCAGTTGAAAGCCCTGCCGGACCAGCACCTACAATAATTAAGTCAAAGTCCATTGAAAAGTTAAAGAAAAGAAAAGATAAAAACATTGTCTTTGAGTTTTTAGTTAAAACCCAGCTGTTATTTTTTGACGTGCACTTCAGTTATAGGGTAGGGTATTTCTATATCTTCTTTTTTGTATCTTTTATGAATTGCTTTTATCAACTCATGAGTTAATAGATATTTGTCAGTATAAGTTTTGCATTTTACGTTTAGCGAAAAGTTGATCCCAGAGTCTCCAAAACTGGAGTATCGTATAGTAGGAGAGTAATCTTGTACCGCTCCAATGTTGTTTTTTATTACTTCTTTAGCAGTTTCTACTGTTATTTTTTCAACTTTGTCAAGGTCAGAATCATAAGAAATACTTAAAGGTATTGACAGACTTAGCTCTTTTTCCCTGAAAAAATAATTTGTAACAGCGCTTTGGCTGAACTTGAGGTTTGGTATAAAGATATAATTATTGTCAAGGGTTTTCAATCTTACGTTTCTCCAAGTCATGTGATCAACATAACCCTCCAGTCCATTGTCAAGCTTTACATAATCCCCTGTTCTTATTGACTTGTCGGAACCCATTGAAATGCCTGAAAAGAAGTTGGATAAAACGTCCTGCAAAGCGAGACCTATAGCCAAACCCGCTATTCCAAGGCTTGCTATAACCGCAGTTACTTCTATTCCAAAAAAGCTCATCAGTATTGTCATAGCCACAATTATTATGAATAAATCCCAAAGTTTTGATAGAGTGTTTGAAAAATCGGTAAAAACCGCTCTCTTGGTTATTTTTGATTCATGTTCTATAATTATATTCCCTATTTCTATGAAGAAGTAAGCGCCGCTTAGAATTATCATTACTTTTATGAACATGAATAGCGCAGGCAGGTTGAATTCAGTTGTTGTTGAAACCCCTATGTATAGTGCTATGAATGATAAAAGAGAAATTAGAGATTTTTCGGCTTTTTTCAGCACGTTAATATCTGTTTTCAATTCTTTGAGCGTGAAGATTCTTCCGAATATTTTTTCAAGTATTTTGGCTATTACTAAAAATATTATTATTAAGAATATAATCCATGCAATATCTGTTAAAATCATTTTCCAATCACTTTATCAATTTTTTTATAAAATTGACAGTTGAGCCAAAAGAGCTTCCAATTGTATTCTTTCTTGCGCACCCTCAATCATTCTAAAATCGTACTCTCCTATCTTGTCTATTATCTTTACCTTCTTTTCATCCGTGAGATTTAATTGAATAACCTCCTTGTATATCTGATCTATCACATCCTCTCCGTTCATCCCATACTCTATCATTAATTTGTCAAGAAGATTTCTGGCAGTGGTGAATTTCCCTTTCATCGCGGTTTCTATCATTTCGCTTACTTCTTTTGGCTTTGCTCTTGAGCTTATTTTATATATTTCTTTTTCAGTTATTTTTTCCGATAAAGCTGCCGCCCCTTGAAGGCAATTTATAGCCTTTCTTGCGTCTCCTTCTGATATGTATTCAACTGCTTTAACAGCTTCTTCGTCCATGCTTAGCTTTTCTTCTTTGGATATTTTCTTCACTATTTCTTTTATTTCATTTTCAGATAGTTTGGAGAATCTAAACACCGCGCACCTGCTTTGGATTGGCTCTATAATCCTGCTTGAATAATTAGCGCTTAGAATAAACCTTGTGTTTGAAGCGTATTTTTCCATTGTTCTTCTCAATGCTTGTTGCGCGTCAGAGGTTAGATTATCAGCCTCGTCCAGGAATATTATTTTAAAGGAAGTGTTTGCAAGGGAAACAGTTCTAGCAAAATCTTTCATTTTCTTTCTCACAACATCTATTCCTCTCTCATCACTAGCATTAAGTTCCAGAAAGCATTCTTGAAAGGAATCTCCGTATAATTCATAAGCCATTGCCAGTATTGAAGTTGTTTTGCCACACCCTGGCGGGCCAACCAGCAGAAGATGTGGAATGTTTTTTGTTTTTACCAGCGCTTCAAGCCTTTTGGTTATTTCCTCGTGCCCTATGACTTCGTTTAGCTTTTTGGGCCTGTATTTTTCAATCCACGGGGTAAAAGATTCCATTGTTTAATGATTAAGCTTAAAATAATTTAAATTACTTTTGATTGCAAAAAAAACTATTCTATAAACTTCCCGCTTTTTTTAAGTTCAGAGTCCTTGACGCTTCCCTTTTTGTTTAATTTGATTCTGTTCGTTTCGTCGTCTCTTCTGTAGGTTAGTTCAAAAGCGCTTAAGAGTTTTTTTATTCCCTCATCCTTTTCGAATACTCCTTCTATGACTCCTTTTTCTCCCGGAGTTCCGTTTATTATCATCAGCCGGTCTACGGCGTTTAATAAAAATTCTAGGTCGTGGTCCACTATTAGAATTGAAGCACCTTCATTTGCTTTTTCTTTCAGCATTTTTGAAAGTATGATTCTTCCATTCACATCCAGCATGTTTGTCGGCTCGTCAAGTATGTAAGTGTTTTTTTGTTGAGTCAAACACTTGAATATTTCAAGTTTTTGAAGCTCTCCTCCTGAGATTTGCTTTATGTTGTAGAATTCCAGGTTTTTGAGATTCATGCTTTTGATGAATGTCTCGTCGAAGTTGCTGTTTATTTTTAAATAATTCCCCACAGGCTCGTCTGTTCTTTGGAGTATTTGGTTTTTTATAGCGCTTTCTACCTGCCGGTTCAAGTGCCTGCAGAGAGTGGATTTGCCTATCCCGTTTTTTCCGGCTATGCCTATTATCTCTCCTTTGAAAACGCTTATTTTTTTGTCGTTTGACAGTTCGAACCCGTCGAGTTTTTCGGTGAAAGGTTTTATTTCCAAATTTTTGGCTGTTTTTTCTTCTACAGCGTATTTCTTGTATTTTATCGGCTCGTCTCTGAATCTAGTGTTTTCAGGATTTATAAACCCATTTAAAAACATGTTTATTCCTCTATCGGTTGAATAAGTGTTTGAGACAACGCCATATGCGCCAGGAGCTCCGTACATTAGGTAAATATTCTCGCACAGGTATGAGAGAAGGGAAAGATCATGTTCTATTATGAGCATATTCTTTCCTGTTTTTTTAAGAAATTCAGTTAATTTTATTCTGTACGCATAGTCTAGGAAAGCAAAGGGTTCGTCTAAAATCATAGCCTCGCTTTCACTGCTTATAGCCGCTATTAGGTAGAGTTTTTGAAGCTCGCCTCCAGATAGGGTTGAACTTTCTTTTTCAAGAATGTATTTGAAGTCAAGCGCCTCGCTTATTTCATTGTAAGAGGGGGTTTGAAGTTTTTCAACAATGGTTTTTACTTTTCCTTTTAAATTTTGAGTTGATATTTCTTGCGGTTTGACGATTATTTTTGGTTTTGTTTCAAAGAATTCTTTTACTTCAACACTTGGAAAGTTTTGTATTTTTAGCTTTCCTTCCAACAACTTGACATTTGTTGTTTTGCCACAACCGTTGTCGCCTATTATTCCTGTCACTCCTTTTGGCAACGCCAAACCATAAAGCGAGAATGAGTTTTCTCCATATGAGAAAACCATTTTTTCCTTGATTGGACTCGCTAGTTTTATGATTGTTATGGCATGGAAAGGGCATTTTTTGACGCATATTCCACACCCCGTGCATAGCGCCTCGCTTATTTTGGCTGTTTTTTCTATTGTTACGCATTCTTCTCCCATTCTGTTTACCGGGCAGAATTTTGCGCACGGCTGTCCCCCGCAGTTTTCAGGCGAGCACAGCTTCTGATCTATAACCGCTATTCTGACACTCATATGTATTATTTTGAATGTAAAAGCTTTTAATTTTAATTTAGTCAAATAAATAGAAGAAGAATGAATATTGAAAATAAGTTTAAAAATGAATTAACTGAAAAACTTAGAAGCGAGGGTTTGCTTGAACACCGCGCTGCAATAGAGATGGCTTTGCATAATATAGGCATTATTGCAGGAGAGGGGGACGTTCCAAAAATTTTAGACGTTGTTAAAAATGAAATAAATGAAAATAACATAAAACCTTTGGCGAAAGCATTTAATAAACACCCTGAAATCGTAGAGGCTTTGAATGACGAGTTGAGAGAGAAAAACGAGGTCAAACTCAATTCCATTGAAAAAAAATTAAAAGGAACCGTTGATGATAAAACTATTAAAGGAATGTTGAAAGTTTTAGGCATTATTCAAAAGAACAATGAAATTGTTTTAACAGGGAAGTTAAGGGAGTATTTTAATAAAGAGGAGCGATTATGGGAGGGCTGACTTATTTTGATTTTGGAGATGATTTCACTTTCTCTCCCGACAAGAAAAAACCGTTTTATAATTGGTTTTATTATAAAGAAGCTTTTTCAAGCGGTTTTGTTGAAAAGATAATTAAAATGCTTGATTTAAAACCGCCGTTTTTTGATCCTTTTTGCGGCGCCGGAACCACTCTTTTGTACTGCAAATTAAATTGTTTGGAGAGCGTTGGATTGGATTGCAATCCTTTGAGTGCTATGGTTTCAAGGGTTAAAACCAGGAATTATGATGTTGGTCTTCTAAAGAGTATTTTAGAAGAGGTTTTAAAATTTGAAGATGCTGATAAAAAAGAATGGAGTTTCAAGTTTTTCAAGCCAGAGGATGTTTTTCCTAGAAAGAGCCTTTCTGATTTTTTTGCTTTAAAAAAAAAAATAAACGAAATTGAAAATCAAAGGGAGAGAGAATTTTTTCTTATTGCCTTGACTAGCTTGATTCCACAGACTAGCTTTATTTTCAAGGACGGCGGAGTGCTGAAGATTGACAAGAGAAAAAAATTGATGCCGATTAGAGTTGCTTTTAAGAGGAAGGCATTGAGAATGATTTCAGAGGCTTCCTTGCTTGAAGGGGTTGAACCAAAGGTTTTGGTTGGAGATGCAAGAAATTTCAACGGATTAAAATTTTCTTCTATAGCCACCTCGCCTCCTTATTTGAACGGGGTTGATTATTCTAAAATTTACGGTTTGGAGTTGAACATTGTTGGAGGGGAGAGTGAGGGCTTTTTGAGGTCTTTTCTTCTTTCAAAAGACATGAGTTTGGTTAAAGACGCTTATTTTGAGGATATGGAAAAAGTTTTAAGAGTGTTTGACGATTGTTTGATGGAAGGAGGGACCACAGCGCTGGTTGTAGGCAATAGTGTTGTCGGCGGCAGGATGGTCGAAGTAGATAAGATTCTTGCTGGGATTGGAGAGGAAATTGGGTTTAAGTCAAGTATTATTGTAGGAAAGGAAAGAGGAATTAGGCATTTAGGAATTCCAAGCGTCAGGGAGAGCGTGGTGATTTTGAGGAAATGAAACAGGCAATTGTTTTAAGAAGCGATTTAGGCATGGGCAAGGGCAAGCTTGTTGCTCAGGGAGCGCACGCTTCTGTTGAATGCGTTAGAAAATCAAGTAAAGAGTTGGTTCATGAGTGGCTGGAAGAAGGAAGCAAGAAAATTGTTTTGAAGGTCTCTTCTGAAAAAGAGTTGATTGAATTATTAGACAAGTGTAAAAAAACAGGGGTTGAAGCCTGCATTATCGCGGACGCAGGTTTTACTCAGATTCCTTCAGGCACTTTAACCGCTCTAGCCATAGGCCCAGACAGAGATGAAAAGGTCGATAAAATAACCTCAAAATTAAAATTATTATAAAAAAAAGCGATGGAAAAGTTTTTTTAACCCGTGATTTGAATATTAAGTCATGCCGAAACTTGAAGATTTGATAGCTCAGGCCAAATCAGAAAAAGGAGAGGGAGAGGAAGTTATAAAGATTATAGGGGAAAACAAGAAGCATGAAGATAATGTTCTTGTAGCTTCTTACGGAGACGTTAAAATTTATAAGGTTCCTGGCCAGGATTTGCTTCATTATGAAATTCCAGTTCCAAGGTATTTGGGAGAGGAGAAGATTTTAATCACATCTTTGATTGACATCGCCACAAAGGTTATTGAAACCGAAACTGAAACCTATAAAACTTCTCAGCAAAGAAGATTTGCTTACAGAAATAAGATTTTGGATATCATCAACTCTACTCCTGAACTTAAAGTGCCGCCTAATTCCAAGGAGTTTTACACCGACGTGGTTTTGAAGGAGATGGTGGGTTATGGCCTGATTGACGACTTAATCAAGGATGACAACCTTGAAGAAATCATGATCATAGGGCCTGGAAAGCCTGTTTATGTTTTTCACAGAAAATACGACATGATGACTACTAATGTTGTTTATTATGATGACAAGGATATTAAAGATTTAATTGATAAGATTGCAAGAAATATAGGAAGAAGGATTGACATTCAAAACCCACTGCTTGACGCGAGGCTTCCCGATGGAACAAGAGTTAACGCCACCATTCCTCCGGTAAGCGTTAACGGAAGTACTTTGACTCTTAGAAAGTTCAGAGAGGATCCATTGACAATAATAGATCTTTTGAATTTGAAAACAATGAGTCTTGAAATAGCCGCTTTTCTTTGGCTTGCCACTGACGGTTTTGGAGCCAAACCAGCAAATATTTTGATTTCAGGAGGGACCGCTTCTGGTAAGACAAGCACTTTGAATATTTTGTCTTCTTTTATTCCAACCAATGAAAGGGTTTTGACAGTAGAGGACACGGCTGAGTTGAATCTTCCCTTGAGCCATTGGATTCGTTTTGAAACAAGGCCTCCTGGAATGGAAGGGGTTGGAGAGGAATAAATGAACGATTTAGTGAAAAACAGTTTAAGAATGAGACCTGACAGGATTATTGTGGGAGAAATAAGAGGAGAGGAGGGATTCACGTTATTTTCAGCCATGAACACTGGCCACGACGGGTGTATGGGAACGGTTCATGCCAACTCTGCGAAGGAGACTTTAACTCGTTTGTTCAGCCCTCCAATTTCAGTTCCGGTTATAATGCTGGACTCGTTGAATTTCATAGTGATGCAACAGAGAATTAATGACAGGCGAAAGGGATTAATAAGAAGAATTACTGAAATAGCTGAAATCATCCCTTCAGAAAAGGAGGGAGAACTTCCTAGCTTAAGGACTTTATATACATGGGACCCTGCAGTTGATGAGATTCAATCAACCAAGTTGAATTCTTATTATGTTCAAACGCTCATGAGATATACCGGTCTTTCAAAGAGCGCGGTGAATCAGGAGATTTCAAACAGGGCTGAGATTTTAAGGAAGATGCAGGAGGCTGGAGTGAGAAGGTTGAAGGATGTTTGTTTTATAACTCAGAATTATATTTTGAGAACTAAGCGTGGAGAATAATGGTTGAAAAAAAACTTACAAATTTAAAAGAGAACGTTGAAAAAGAGGAAGACGCTGAGTCAAAAAGAAGAAGACAAGAGGAGCTTGAAAAGATTATCAACAGGCTCAGACAAAAAAATGTCTCCAAGGAAACAAATGTCAGCAAAAAGCTGGAATCTCTTAAAACAACTGTTGAAGGAAAGGGCGTGGTTGTAACACCTACTGAAGAAGTTAAGAGGGAGGTTCAGGTTTCGGTTCAGAAGAGCTCAAACACCCTTGGTAATTTTTACTCTGCTTTTGAAAAACCGCTGTCTTTGATTCAAAATTTAATGAATGTTTTTCCAATAACCAACAGTTTGAAAAACAATCTTGACAGCGCCAACATTAACATTTCTCCAGAAGGGTACATGGCACTGTCTTCTGTTGTTTCAATAATAGTGGCGTTTCTTCTTCTTGTTTTAATCGGAAGTTTGAGCATTTTCCTAAGTCCTGTTTTAAGCGTGGTCGGAGTAGGATATTCTGTTACTTTAAGTATAATAGTGGCTGTTTTTGGTTTTATTCTTACTTCCTTTCTTATGATTTACTATCCTGGAATGAAGGCAGGAGAGAGAGCTAAGGATATTGACAAGGAACTGCCTTTCGCTTTAAGGCAATTATCAACTCAGCTTAAAGCAGGAGTTAGTTTTAGCAATTCTCTTAACTCTATAGCTCAGAGCAATTACGGTGTTTTAAGCGACGAGTTTAAAAGAGTTTTAGTCGATATGGAAGGGGGAATGAGCACTGAAGAAGCGGTTTTGAAGTTGAGCATCAGAACCAAATCAAAAGGTTTGAAGAAAGCTTTGGTTCAAATCATCAGGGCTTTGAGGACAGGAGGAAATCTTGCTGAAATTATAACAACCATAGCGGATGACGTTTCTTTTGAAAGCAGGATGAAGATAAGAGATTTTACAGAAGTTTTAAATCTTATAAGCATTGGTTATATCATGATCGCGGTTGTCGGGCCGGTGATGCTGACCATTTTAAGCGCTGTAGCCCAGCTTCCTGTTTTCGGAGGAGGTATTGCCTTCGCGCTTGTCTTGGGATTGTTTATCGGGATTTTATTCATGACAATAATGATTCTTTATTTGATAAAGAGGTTGGAACCCACCACATGAATTATAAGGAGTTAAAAGATTTTTACGCTGGAACTGGAATTAATCTTAGTTTTGAAGTTTTTATTGTTGTAGTATTTTTTGTGGCTGTAGCTCTAAGTGGGGTTAGTTATTTTCTTGTTGAGTATTTTATTCCAAATCTTCAAATTAATGGTTTTCTTATAGGATTTATTGCCTTTATTGCCATTGCAAGCCTTGCCATAATAATTCCCATTTCAATAAGAAACTCAAGAATTGAAAGTATTGAATCTAATCTTCCTGACGCTTTGAAGCATATGAGTCTTGTTTTAAAAGCAGGGGGAACGACTGAAACTTCATTGGAGGAGGTTTCAAACGCTGATTACGGACCTTTAAGCGCCGAACTTAAAAACGGGCTTAAGGCTTTGAGAGAGGGAAAAAGTTTTGATGATGTCATGCTTGGTTTGGGAAGTGGTTCAGGCTCTGAGTTGTTTAAGAGAGTGGTAAGTGTGATTATAGACGCTAGAAAGGCAGGGGCTGGCCTTGCCGATGTTTTAAACGCAATTGCAGAGGATGCTAGGGATATTCAGAGGATTAAAAGAGAAAGGGCTTCAAGAAGCATGATGCACGTCATGTTTTTGATTATTTCAGGATTGGTTTTAGCTCCTTTTATTTTTGGCTTTGTTGTCACAATAATAACATTTATGAGCAGCGGCATGGCAGTCTCTGGAACCACAAGTTCAACAGCCAACGTAACGCTCCAGCAGCTCGCTTCAAGCGATTCCACTTTGGCTTTGTTTTTAATAGCAGGATTTAACAGTTTAAGCCAGCAGAACCCTGTTTATGTTTGGAGAAACATAGCCATGCAACAGCTTCTGCTTACCTTCTTGGTTTTAGAATCTATTATAACTCTTGTGGCAATCGGATTGATAAGAGACGGAGTGATGTTTAAATACGTTATCTACGCTCCTGTTACAATGCTTTTGGTTACAATTATATTCACTGTCGGCAAGCTTGCCAGTTCAATGATAACAGGTGGTGCGGTATGATAAAAAATAAAGGCCAAACGGCTATAGAATATCTTTTGCTTATAGCAGCTGCGGTTGTCTTCGTTACCGTCGTGGCTTATTTTATAAAAACAAGCGTTTTGAAGTGAAAAAATGAATGAAAGAAAAAGCACAGGGCTCTCTTGAATACATTTTGCTGATAGCAGGAGTGTTGTTTATTCTAGTTATAGTAGTCTTAGTGGTTAAAACAAATGTTTTGAATCCGACAAGTCAGAACATCAACACTTCCTCAAAGGTTTACCAAAATGTTTCAAACTGCAATTTGACTTCAAGTTCTAATTACAACCAGATAAGCTCTTGCGTCACGCCTTGAAATAATTTAAAAAAAACT